>RPOO01000263.1 GCA_003857025.1 Methanothrix sp. | reverse complement strand
GTGCCTAAAAAATGGGGAGCTTAGGCTTAATCTATTCGTCAGGTTCGTGCAAAATTGTTGAATTTTGTATGGGTCCCAAATGATGCGGTCGTTCGCATCCGGCGTCGTCCTCTCCATCTCGCCTCGCATCCGCCCAGCGCCGCCGGTCGAGCGCGGGGCCGCGTGGGGACTGCTGGCCGCTCGCGCGCATGCGCCCTCCCGCGCACGTGGGCATGCGGGCGGGCTGGCGCGGCCAGGTAAGCGCACTGCAATTGATCGCTACAGATCTACATCAGCCAGTACATTTTCCATCATGGGTCGAAGCTCTGGAAATTCCGAAGTCACCGTCACCCAGACAATCTCCAGGTTCACCTTAAAGTACCCATGAACGAGCCGGTCTCTGATTCCAGCCATGTCTCGCCAGGGAATCTCTGGATATTTTTCTCTGATCGAATCCGGGACGTGCTTCGTGGCTTCTCCCACGATCTCGATGCATTTCGTCACTGAAAGAACAGTCTTTTTATCGTTTGCAAATTCTTCGAATGTCATGCATTTTGTAAATTCTTCCGCATAATTCATGTGCTCGATGATATCCTCGATGTAGCTCCCGTAATCCCGTTCCTTCATACGTAGATTACCTCCTTCAGGATATGCCCGCTAATCCTGGGTTTGAGGCCAGACTTAGTGATCAGGTCCACTCGCTCTCCGACCTTGTCGCTCAAGTAGTTCTGCAATCCCACATACCGGATGAGTCCGATCGGTTTTTCGAAATCTATGAGCAGATCCAGATCGCTGGTGTCCTTCTGCTCGCCTCGCACAAATGAGCCGAAGATGCCGATCTCCAACACCCCGAACCTCTGCTTGAGGATCGGCTTTTGGTCTCGCAGGATACGCTCGATCTCTTGAAGGGTTTTCATCTTTTTCCCCCAAACTACGGATGGCCGGATGGTTAATAAATATGATGAAAGATGGCATTGCCGCGCACGTCTCGCCTCGCATCCGCCGAGCGCCGCCGATCGAACGCGGGGCCGCGTGGATGCCTGCCAGAAATCCGGTCGAGCGTGAATTACCTGTGATCGAGCAGGATGGCCGGGCTTCGCTCGTTGGCGGCTTCGGGGATGCCGGCTTCCAGTTCGACGGCTCTCATGTGGTCGAGCGTGCTTACAGGATGGCCGCTCGTGGACCGGGACATCCGCAGACATATGTCGCATGGACGCTAGCCGGGGGGACGTTTAAGCCCCAGGAATCGGGTCGTGCAGTGATGGCCAATTGGCATCGTCGAATACTACTCATTCCCAAAATCATGCCAAAAGCTATGGGACTATTTTAATGGGCAGAAACTATATTTCAGAGAATATAACAATGGTCCTAATGAAAAGAACCATAAAGCCGGTGCTACTCTTTATAATTTGCATGCTGCGGATATTGGAAATTAATGGAAAAGGTTCGAGCAGTTCAGAGAGGCAGACGAATCTCACAGTCCCAGGTCTCATGCAGGAATTCCTGATCACCCGCTAACAATATTTATTGCACCAACTAAATATTGGGACTAATATGGATAGCATTATGACAAAGAAGAGAGAAGACCAAGAAATCCCATCCGGCTATAACCAAGTAAATTTTTTCATAATTATAAAGGGAGGGGCATCAAAGTTTATCGAGTTTGTTGAAAGGGTGTTTGGCGGAATTGAGAATAAACAGGCTCGTACACAAGACCGGGATGGTTCGCTTATTCATGCCGAAATACGACTCGGAGATTCAACGATACTGGTAGCGGATTCGAAAAACGATTGGCCATTTACTCCTGCTTTTCCACAAGTGTACGTTGAAGACGCTCAAGCTGTGATCGATCGTGCAAAGAAAGAAGGGGCACAGGTTATAACCTCAGTAAATGATTTCTATTACGGCATGAAGATTGCTCGCTTCAGAGACCCATGGGGGAATATATGGTGGCTTTTCGAAAAAAGCAGCAATCTTGAAAAACCGAGTATGCAAGCAAATGCTGATGTGGGTTGGCACGACAAAAAGCCCAGTGAAATCTATGCAACCCTTATGGAAGCGATGAAAAATTTAAGGGAGGGGGAGATTGCTAAATAAATAAATGTTGCGGATCAGTTAGTTGGTTACCCAAAATGAACTCAATCATAATAATAACTACTGAATATTTTTATCAAAAAAAAAACCATTCTTGCAGTCTCGTACCGCGCTTTCACGGCTCAAACGCTCGCAGCCTCCTGTCACGAGTCCTGTTGCATCCGCCCAGCGCCGCCGGTCGAGCGCGGGGCCACGCCGGGGCCGCCCGCCCACTCGCACCGAATGCGCCTTCCCGCGCATGTGGGCACCAGGCGGGCTTGGTGTTCTCAGATGGACCGATGCCTATCGGGCCGGGGGCTCGATAGTCCAGAATCGGGGCAGCTTTTCAAGCTGGCAGGCGGTCAGAAAATCCCATGCATTCATCCCCCGGCCCAAGAAAGGTTCAACATTGCTTTTTTCCTGTTTTTGGAGGTGGCAATTTAGGCAGATTTTTATTCTTTGACATCATTCATTTAACCGTGAGAATGGAATCGGTGACTCGACAATGAAAATAATCGACATCTTGAGAAGACGTGATCGAGAAATAAAAGAACGATTCCATGTCAAGAAAATCGGCTTATTCGGCTCCTTCGCTCGCGGAGATGAGAAAGAAAGCAGCGATGTAGACATAATGGTGGAATTTGAAGAGCCAACCTTTAACAATTTCATGAATCTAGCCTTCTTTCTTGAAGACCTCTTTGGCAGGAGGGTGGAATTAGTCACACCCGACTCCTTGAGCCCATATATTGCATCATATGTTAAGAAAGAGGTGGTGTGGGCTGATCAAGGATGATTCAGTCTTCTTGAGGCATATTCTTGATGAAATTGACTTTCTCGAAGAGAGTGGGGAAGGCGTTGGATTTGGAGACCTGATAAAAAATAAGGAAAAGCAAAGAGCTTGGCTGAGAAGCCTTGAAGTCATAGGGGAGGCCACAAAAAATCTGTCAATTGGATTTCGTGAGAAGCATCCCGAGATCGAATGGCGAAAGGTGGCTGGATTTCGAGATAAACTAATCCATCATTATTTTGGTGTGAAGTGGGAAATCGTCTGGGACGCCGTGAAGAACGAGATGCCGGAAATTAGGCTTAAGATTGAAGTAATGCTCCGGGAGTTCGATTTAAAAGACTAGATCTGATTTTGGATCTTGCACTTCTTATGAATCTTGTTTACTCAAGAAATCACACCATCGTAGCTCTCCCCGTCTCGCCTCGCATCCACCCAGCGCCGCCGGTCGAACGCTGGGGCCACGCCAGGGCCGCCTGCCCGCTCGCATGCGCCCACCCGCGCACGTGGGCACGCGGGCGGGGCTGGTGCACCCTGGTTGACAGCAACGCTGGATTCCTGATCTCCGTTCAGTTTTTCGTAATCTCTGCCATAACCTAACATTCGCACGTTCACTTGGCCTCTTCGTCAAGCTCTTCTTGTATCTTCAGTATCTTCCCCTTCAGCTCAGGAAAATCCTTTGTTGCCGTCTGCCAGACAAACTCAAGATCCACGCCGAAGTATTGATGGACTACGATGTCCCTCATTCCTGCCATGTCTCTCCAAGGAACCTCTGGATGAGCCGTTCTCAGATCAACCGGCAGATTTTTCACCGCTTCTCCAATTATCTCGATCCTTCTGATGATTTGGTCCTGCAAGCCGACTGATTCCATCAAGTCTATCTCGGTTTTTCCATTGGAATAGCTCTCGATAAGACTTATGCTATCCAAGATGTGTCCCAGGAAGACTGCAGGATCTTTCTTCATATTATCGGGACCTGCTCGGCCAGAATTCTCTCCTTGAGGCGGGGATGCAGCGATTTGTACGTCAGAACATCAACCCGTCTGCTAATGGTATCTTCCAGCTCATTCTTCAAATGGGCAAGATCCAGAAGGCTCTTTTTGCCTTCAAATTCAATCAGGAGATCCACATCGCTCTCATCGGTCATCTCACCTCTTACGATTGACCCGAAAAAAGATGCCCTTCTTACTTCATTCCTTCGCAGAACATCGATTATCTTTTCACGAACGGGCTGCATCTGATCACTCATGCTTTTCTCCTCACTAAAATCAATGAGGTCATGGCATTTTACTCTTTCTAAAATGGATCGTGCCCAGGTTCGGTTCAGCATCCAAGAGACGGTGCCCGTGCCACCTTACCCGTCTTGCATCACATCCATCCAGCGCCGCCCGATCGAGCGCGGGGCCGCGCGGGGGCGGCTGGCCGCCCGCCCACTCGCACCGAATGCGCCCTCCCGCGCATGTGGGAACGCAAGCGGGCAGGCG
>RPOO01000262.1 GCA_003857025.1 Methanothrix sp. | reverse complement strand
TGAAATTATAAATATCGATGAGGAGCAAGACCATATTATTAGGTTGTTTGGCGCAAAATGCGAAAAATACTACAGCTAAAAGAGGACGTGCGGGATGTGGGATAAATAGTGTATTTGGTGTTTAATACATAAATATGCGCTCATTTATCCAGAATATTAATTAATGATTTGAAAAAGTGATTCCGAGGCGTATCTCAGAAACACCAGCCATCACTTGAAAATGCGACAGTGCCCAAAAATGTTACTAGTTGTACATACTTGTTCGCAGTTTGCATCTTAGGAAATCGGACATAGCAAATAACCTCTGTTGAGTATCGAGACGAGCCTACTTTATATGCCTCGCTCTTTCCTATCCCTGATCTCATCAGCCAGATGCCCGAGCTTCCTCCACTTTTTCCTCTCGGCTGCCTGAAGCTCTGGATTTTTCTTTCTCTCAACTGCAAGTAGCTCCCTCTGGAGCTTTACATAGCTATCAAACCTGACCTGGGACAGTTTTCCTTCCTCAATTGCTATTTTGATCATACATCCTGGCTCAGTCTCGTGCCTGCAATCAGAAAATTTACATTGAGCAGCAAGCTCTTCAATATCCTGGAAAGTGCTCTGCAGACCTGCCCCTGCATCCCAGAGCTGCAGCTCTCTCATACCTGGATTATCGATGATAATCCCGCCTCTATCAAGCATTATCAGCTCCCTAACGGTTGTCGTATGCCTGCCCCGGCTATCATCTTCCCTGATCTCACTTACCTTCTGCCTCTCAAATCCTTCCAGGGCATTGATGAGTGTCGACTTTCCCACGCCCGATGAGCCGAGGAGCACCACTGTCTTGCCGTCCTGGATGTACTGTGAGAGAGCATCCATGCCTGCGCCCTCTGTAGCGCTGATCGCGTACACAGGCACATCTGGAGCAATTGCCTTCACATCTCCTATACCGCTGTCGGGATCTGCACAGATATCCGATTTGTTCAATATTATGACCGGATCCACATCACTCTGTTTGACAACCGCCAGGTACCTTTCCAGCCGCCTCAGGTTCAGGTCCCTATTGAGAGAGGTCATTATAAACGCCACATCGATGTTCGCGGCAATCACCTGCTCGCCTGTAGCCCGTCCTGCATCCTTCCTGGAGATCTTGTTCTTCCTGGGCAGTATGGCATGTATCGTGTTGGTGCCTGAGCTGTCCTTTGAAAGCGCCACCCAATCCCCTATGGCGGGATAGATGCCATTCTGGCGCTGCCTGCCTGATATCCTTGCCCTTATTTCCCCGCTTTTTGTATAGGCTTTGCAGCCGCTTTTGTTTACGTTCGATATCCTTCCAGGCTCATAGCTTGCAGCATACTCCTTGAATGATCTTCCGAAAAAAGGGTTCCAGCCAAGCTTTTTCAACACGAGATCCACGAGGCAACCTCCCTAGAACAATCTTTCTTCGATCTCTATACAGCTTCATCGAACTCGCTACTATATCTGGCAACTCCATGGATGTCAGATAAAGCGTTTTCATTCAAAATCAAAATCATAAAAGCCTCATCAGGAACTCCTTCCCACTGGCTGCGGATACCGCTATGTGACGCCAGCTCAAAGCCAAAGCGAGGATAGTATTCTGGATGCCCAAGCACGATGATGAAAGGCGAACTCTGGTTCTTGAGAATCTCTATGCCGGCTTGGACTAGCCGTGATCCAATACCTCGATGCTGAAATTCTGGCAGCACGGCCAGGGGACCCAGCCCCATGCCATCTAATGTCCTATCACCTTCAATCTTGACCGGACTGAAGACGATGTGACCTACAATCTGATCATCCTGGACTGCCACCAGAGAAAGAATGCCTGGGCAATTCTCGCGCAGCCTATCGACTAGATTTGCCTCGGGAGCCTGACCGAAGGTCTGCATGAAGGTTTTTTCGTTTAACTTCCTTATTTCTTCAATGTCCTCCGGTTTCTCTTCTCGAATACAGATCATGTTATCCCTACCTTGAATTCAATAATTCAATTATACTGCCCAGTGCCAACGAAGTACAGTGTGCTACCAGTATGCACTTGCACCTCTCTTGGGCACTTATCTATCTTTTTATGTGATCCCCTAACCTTAACCGAGCTGCGCTATATAGAATACAAAACCATAATATTCAGAATATCGCCTAAAGATGTCGATTTCTCTTTGATGATCATCCAATACCGCAAGAGCTTCAGGATGGCCTGCATATTTGCGTCTCAGCCTGGAGAGTTTTTCTTCCACTGGCGAATAGTAGCACCACCACGCAGATTCCGGAAGGACGAAGTGATCTATATTGCGATAGCCAGCGCTCTGGATTATCCTCAGATTTCCTTCCATATCTTGCATACCTGGATATTCCTTAGCGAAATACTCTCTGACCTCACCAGGCGCTTCGGCCTTGAGCCAAGTCAGCTCTGATGCAACGAGATATCCTTTATCCTTCAGGAGGAGTCGCCATTGCTGGAATCCTTTTTCAAAGCCTATGATATAGATCGAGCCTTCAGACCAGATGGCATCAAATGTTCCGGCTTCAAAGTGCAGGTCGCACATATCTCCCAGGTGGGGGATTATCCTATCTGCCAGCCCATTCTGCTGCGCTTCCCTTTTCAAGTCATTCAGGAACTGAGGATGGTTATCGACTGCTATTATCATTCCATCTGCCAAGCGGCCCAGATCTATGGTCTGCATGCCCGGTCCACAGCCAATATCCAGGATCTTGGGGCTAGAAGGCAGATCCTTGAGCATATCAAAGGCCCTTTTCGTAGATTGGAACTCTCCTGGGCCTTCTCTTGGATTGCCGCTGTGAATTTCCCAGAACAGATCCAACATCTCTTGTTCTTCCATCATTGGTCTTCTTCTGGAATTATCTTATTACATTTAAGTTTTCTCGTCCCTGAAGTTGCTTGCAACCCTGCAAAGGTTGGGCGTCACAAATGATGAATTCGCTCATTTCATGAGAGCGATTGGGCTGAGAGGGCAATAAGCCGCAAAATCTAGGAAATCTGGCACTTGTTGGCCGTTCACCGGCCACGCGGGCGTGTGCGTGCGCTCGCGTTGGCCGCCTGGGCGCGTGGGCACGCATGGGTTTGCGGCCTTGGGGGGCCGGGCTGAGGAACGATGGAAAAGGACCAGGACTTTGATGTAAGAAGGCTTGAACTTATGTATCACTTCTTTTTTCGAAGGGATTTCATAAACTGAATGTATTCTTTCGGCGTGATTCCTGCATTCTCCAGGGATTCGATTGTTCTGGGATCGTTCAGCAGATTATTCAGGATTAGGGGAGTTGCATCATAGGCGTCGTCATGGTCATCGAAGTTTATTAATAAAACTACGTCTTTGACAATTGCATAAATAATAACAAATGGATCAACATGAACGCTGCGAAGTCCTCTTAGAGCATGGCGCTTTGGCTCTCCTATTTCGGGATTGATGCAGATCGCTTGCAGCTTCCTGATAACTCGCTCTTCCAATAATCCGTCTTTTTTAACAAGCTTTTTAAACTTTTTATCAAAATAGAATGTTGCTATGGTCTGAAAAGCCATAGTGGTCTACAAGTTGCGGAAGTGTTCTGCCAGCTCATCCGCATTCTTTAGGCGAGTGCATCGTCCTTCTTTAAAGTCCGAAAGCCCCTTGATAATGCCTGTGGCAATATCATCCTCTTCGGATTCGGTATGAATAGGTTTTCCCTTGGGGACTTTCACTGCAGCAGCCATGATAGTTCCTTGGCCTGTTAGGCTATAAGGATTGCGAAAGATTGCTACTCATTCCATTTGGCCCTAATATACCCAAGATGCAGGAGCCTGCGGGCTGCGCCGCCACGTGGGCGCGTGCGGGCGGGCTGCCGCATGGGGGGGCGGGCACATGTGGGTTGGCGGCCTTGGGGGCTGGAAGAACGAATCTGATATACCAGTCGTTACTCGATTTGGGCCCAAAATATTGCATCTTATCCATAAATCATGCGATTCATCATTGAATGGGCCTTTCGTTTTAGGATGCTTATTATGGTAAACGTGCAGTCAATCCGGAATTTGGACCAGATGGAACCCCTAGAGCAGGCTCGACTCCAGGTGAAACCCTTAGATCTTCAAGCAACTTTCCTGCAGGGACCATTTTGCCAATCCTAGCCACTGACTCAGGGCGAGGCTGTTTCACTTCCTTACCACGACATATTTCGAGTTCTAGAATGCCATCCTCAATTGCAGCCCTACAGAGTCCTCGAATATAAAAACGATTAAATTCTCCTTCGGCAAGAGTTTCCGCTGCATTAACAGGAACCTTTACAGTGGTAATGTCACCAGAAGGCATTTCCCTTTCGACAAAAGCTTTAATGCAACCGAGCCTGCGTAATTCATTTGCGAGCCAATTATCATCGTG
>RPOO01000261.1 GCA_003857025.1 Methanothrix sp. | reverse complement strand
ATCCGGGCTGGATCTCGCAGCGCGACAGCATCCTGGCAATCGTCGCCAAGGCCAGGGAATTGGGAATGGACCCGGTGGTGCTGCTTTCGATCAGTTTATCCAATTGGTCGACGGTCATCCGTGAGGCCAAGAGAGCAATGCGCTGGGAAGATTGGCAGTTCTTTCGCAAGGTCTTGAAGCAAGCAGCGACGATGACCAACGCCGACCTTCGCCTGGCGCTGCATGTTACCGATCAGGATCATATCATTGTCATTCAGAATGGTAACCGGTTTACTCTAACTCTTACGGCTGAACAATTCGCGAGAGTGCAGACATGCACCCGTGCGCGACATGCTTATTCTGTGAATTCTGGGTTATCTGCTATTGCGAATAATTAATAAATGGCCGGGCGAATTTGCCCGGCCATTTATCTTCTAATTCTAGTTTCCTGAACCTGACTACTTGATAGGCAGTGTGATAATAAAAGTCGTCCCGTTCCCTTTTTTACTCCGGGCAGTAATTTCCCCCTTATGTCGCTCGACGATCTTGCGTGAGATGGCCAAACCAATTCCGCTGCCTTCATATTCGCTTTTTCCAACCAGCCGCTTAAATGGTTGGAACAGACTTTCAGCATGCTGTTGGTCAAATCCAATCCCATTGTCCATTACCATGATTTGCACGGTTTCAGGAGTGGGCTGGCTGGAAAAAACTTTCACATGGGGCTTACCACCGGGGGGCTGGAATTTTAATGCGTTTCCAATCAAGTTCTGCAAAAGCTGCCGCATCTGTAAGCGATCGCCTTTGATGACAGGTAGGTCGCAAACTTCTACGACCGCGTTTGTCCGTTTTATTTGTATCTCTAAGTCTGATAGCACCTCTAGCGTGATTTGACGGAGGTTCACCGTTTGAAAAGTCTGACCATGGGTGGACAAGCGGGAGATCTGGAGAAGTCCATCCACCATTTTTCGCATCCGCTCTGCAGATTTTCGCATCCGAGATAGATGATCTTTCTGTTGCTCTGTGAGATTGGTTGATCCGTCTAAAATCATATTTCCCAAGGATTCGATTTTTCGCAGGGGTTCTTGCAAGTCATGGGAGGCTACGAAGGCGAACCCTTCTAATTCTTGGTTGCTGCGTTTCAATTTTTCCGCATACTCCTGTAACGTCGTCTGGGTCTTCTTCAATTCGCTCAAATCCAGCACAAATCCAATATAATCATCCCTCATTTCATCCAGCCGGGTATATCCAACCATGGCAGGGATGGTATGCCCGTCTTTATGAATATATTCTTTTTCATAAGGCTTGCATTCACCGTTTGCCAAGGCTTCTTGGATAGCCTCTTGATCCATTGCCCAATAGGCCGGGGGCGTCAGATCTTTGATACCCAAATCGCCAGCCTCCAAATTATCCCAGCCATACCCGATCATCTCCAGGAAAGCCCGGTTGGCGTCATGGATCCGCCCGGCAGCATCCCGGATATTAATCCCGATGATATTCCCGTCCACCAATCCCCGCAGTCTTTTTTCGCTCTCTTGCAGTGCCTCGTTGCGTTCTTTCAGCAGTGTTTCTGCCTGTTTTCTCTGGCTGATATCGGTAAAGATGGCGGTAAATTCACCCGGCTTCGGGCTGTAGATGTAAATTGATAGCCATTGGCGCAGCGGTTCAAAAAAGACTTCGATGTTCAGCTCCCCGCCTTCCAGGGCGACCCGGCCGTAATTACCGATATAATCAAAGGCAAAGTTTTCAATCCCCGGAAACACCTCCCGAGCCCGGTGTCCTTCGATATTCGCCCTCTTGATCCCGGTGATCTGTTCGTAGGCTTCATTGACTTGCAAGATTTCATAATCAATCGGCCGGCCTTGCTCATCGATGATGACCCGGCAATGGGAAATGCCATTGGTTTTCGCATTAAATAGAGTGGAGTAGCGCTGTTCACTCTCGCGAAATGCCTCTTCCGCTCTTTTGCGCTCGGTGATATCCAGTGCTAAAACCATAGCTGCGATCACCTGCCCGCCCTCATCGCGCAGCGGCTGGTAATGTGACCAGACTATTCGGCCGAAATGCTCTGTTTCATAGCTGCTAGTTACTCCGTCGAGAGCCTGCTGGTATCGTTCCTCTGCAATTATCGCCGTTCGCAAGTTCAGGACTTCCCGTGCGGTATGCCCTTCCAATTCTTCCGGTGCTATACCCAGGTTAGACCAAAGTGGGCCCTCCGCGACGAGATAGCGCAAATCCCGGTCTACGACAACTACTCCTCCACCAGGCAAATTACGGGCGATGGCACGATACGTGGCTTCGCTGCGCCGTATCGCTTCCTCGGCTTTTTTCTTCTCGGAAATATCTTGCCAGTAGACTGAGATCCCCTCCTGGAAAGGATATATGCTTATGTTGTACCAAATGCCTTGATATACCCCCTGCATCTCTAATGTCCTGGGTGTTCGGTCTTCCATGACGAGACGATAGTTTTGTTCTAAAGGTGTGCCAATCAGCTTCGGGAAAGCTTCCCAGATGTTTTGACCGATCAGCTCCTCGGGCTCCACCCCCGCGCTTTGGGCGGCACGCCGATTGACGTAGGTGATCCGCCAATCCCTGTCGAGGGCAAAAAATCCATCCTGAATGCTTTCAATAAGATCGGTCCGCTCTTGTTCTAAACATTTGCGTTCAATGGCATAGCGAATGGATCGCTCTAACAGCAGGGGGTTGATTTCAGCTTTGGGTAAGTACAGGGAAGCCCCGGCCTTCATCGCCTCCACGTCAACGTCGTAACTACCCCGACCGGTATATAAAATAAGCGGCGCCCGATATCCCTGGGAGGTTGTATTGCGGATGAGCTCAATCCCGTTTCGAAGGCCAAGATCATAATCCACCATCACAGCATCATAATAGTTTGACTGGATCTGCTCTTTTCCTTCTTCGTAAGAGGACGCCCAATCGAGAGTTATTTTCCGCCCCTGTGCCTGGCGCAACATCTCGCGAGTGAGAATGTAATCGTCTTTATCATCATCGATAAGGAGGATACGCCAAAATTTGTGGTCGCGATTATTCATAGGTACTGTCTCCATGCTTGGCGCTCATTCTCCGCAAATTCTAGAATATCATTTGTTCTGAAACTTCGATAAAAAAGATGCGGATTAGACGATAATTATCTCACAATGGTGATGATTAAGCGTAGTGATTTTAATAGGATAAAAAGGTATATCTCCGCTTAATTCCAGTACGTTCTAAATACAATCAAATAGGTTTGGTATGTGAATGATTGATACTAATTATGTCAATATCCGAGAGAAGGGAATGATGCCATATCCAATATCAACTGACCAACGCACCCTCAAAATCGAGCCTACCGGCGATCTCCATCGCGGCCCTTTTGTCTCTCTCATCCGTCTTCGTGGAAATTGGCTGCGCAAAGCCGGTTTTATTCCAGGAGAGCGAGTCGCCGTGAAGGTCGAGCAAGGGAAGATCGTTCTCACCCCGATCATTAAAATGCACCAATAAGAGGACAATTTAGTTCTACACAGCATTCAAGGGGAAGACATATAACTTCCTCCTCAGTTTGTATCTCAAGGGGTGTGAACAAATATTTGTTCTTTTCTCCTATGTCTCTGTCGTCCAATGCTGCTTAACAAATAATATCCGAGAATGGGGAATTCCTCGTCTATTGTATACATAAGGCAACTGTGATATAGTAGAAGAAGATTCTCTCTCGGGTCCAACAGCAGGTACTTACAAAACAATTGGATATATAGATCCTCCTGTTCGCAACTCATGTTGAAGCGACTTGCTTTTAACATTCGGAGTATTTATTATGGACGAGCAGAAAATCCCTATTGCACATTTGTTTGTGATAGAGGATGACGATGAGGAAAGAGTACTTTTGCTTAGCGAGCTTAAAGCCAATGGAAAAGGTATAGATGTTCGCTTCTTTTCCGACGTCTATGAATTGATTGACTTATACAAAACCCACCAACAACATTCCCTCCCATCTTTAATTCTACTGAACGCAATTATGCCGAAGATGGATATTGGGCAGGCAATCGACCTCATCAAAGGCGTTCAAGAATTACGAACTGTCCCGCTGGTGGTGATGATTGCTGCTAAAAGTGAAAAAAAGTTCATGCGGTTGAAAAACTTAAATGTATCCGGATATGTCAAAAAGCCAATCAAACTTCAGATATTAAAACGGTTTCTAGGAATCAGGTGAACAACACCCAAGGGGGGTAAATTTAAGTGTATCTATCAAATCGATGCCTAGCCTGGAGAGGATGTCGCGGCGAACGTCGAGATAGAGGAGACGGTGCTCACGCCCCTAATACCTAAAAATAATCAAAATTGGTAACTGCTCAGACCTATGAGAAGGTTCGCCAAGGCTGGCTGAACAGTTACCATTTTTCTGTAATCACAAGT
>RPOO01000260.1 GCA_003857025.1 Methanothrix sp. | reverse complement strand
TTCCTGCAGCAATTTGAGGCAGGCCATGTTTATATTAACCATGCTAAGGGATTCGTTAGAGAATTCCGTCTTGACGATGCCTCCCTCAATTGCATGAAAGAAGCTTATTCAGAGTTTGCCCGTTTTGTTCTTGACGATGCCATTCATAATAAAACAACAATTAACTCGGCCTTCTCGAGATATATTTCAACTCTGGCGTCCGGCAATCGTGCTCGTGGATTTTGCGCAGCCGGTATGACTTTATTGAGTGTATCCAGGGAAGGAATAGTCTATCCTTGTCCAGGTTTCGTGGGTCTGGATGATTATGCATTGGGTGATATCTGGCAGGGAATTGATCCGCAAAAGATCACACATTTGAAAGAAAGACTTGCAGATGTCGATCATATTCCTGCATGTTGCACTTGCTGGGCTCGCTACTTATGCGCAGGCGGATGCATTGCCGAGTCTGCAGCCATCAATAAAAGCCCCTGGGAACCTTACCGCTATAGCTGCGATCTGAACAGACATATCGCCGAGCTGGCAATATGGATCTATGCCGAGCTGCGGCGAAGGAAGCCCGAATTCTTCCTCTGCTTGTTGCCAAATTCCAGCGATCTTTCTAAAATGATTGCAGTTTGATGGATGGCCAAAAAAAATCCTTATGCCCGATCGAGGCAAAAGAGCTTTGTCTGGCCATCAAAATAAGGCTGGGTCTTGTCAATAAGTCCACCCATCTTTGAGAGGAAATAGCCATCAGTAGGCGTATAGATCGGAGATGAGGCATCGTTGTCTTCGCTGCGATCGCTGCTATTTACTATTCTTATTAGATTATATTTATCAATCTGCTTGTCGATCTCCAAGATGTCATCTTCAGTTAGCTTTGGGGATATCTTAAACCTAAATGCTTGGGATCGGAGATGCAGACTATCAAACAGTTCCCATCCTTCGTTAATGCCATACTGCATCCGATCATTCCATATCGTCGATCCCGGATAAAGCTGGTACCAACCTACAACGGCAAGGCCGCCATATTTAGAGACCATTCGATCGGCAAAAGCTAAGGTATTCAAGCAGTCTTCTTTAGTCTCCCAGGGAAATCCGATGATAAAACCATAGCGGAAGTATGAGCTGAGACTTCTTGCCATAGAGCCGAATCGCTCTATGGATCTTGTGGTTATCCCTTTTCGGATCATTCTCAGGCCGTGATCATAACCGCTCTCGATGCCGATGACTATATAGTCAATCGGAATATCTTTACAATGCTTCAGGATATCTGGGTTCGACATCTCATTAATGCGACCTTCAAAAGCAATTCTTAAATCCCCAAGGTCCATCTCTTTCAGTCCTTTAAAGATTGTCTCCGCCCTTTTGGCATCCGCTACAAAGGTTGCATCGATGAAATGAATCGCTTTTTGGTCTCCATAAAGCTTGCTCGCGAAACTGACGGCATGTTCAACTCTCTTCAGGACTGCCTCCGGACCTAAACCCCGCCACAACCCACGGAAGAGAAGGCTGCAAAAGCTGCAGTCGAATCTACAGCCTCTTGAGGTTTCAAGGGTTAGCTTTCCGAAGAGATTGGAAGGCATGAGGTCGAAGGCCGGAAGAGGAAGCTCTTCCATCTCCTTTGCTGCCATAGGCGAACGATCCTTATTTCTTACGATTGTGCCGTCGCGACGATAGGAGACTCCCTCAACTGATTTCGGAATGCGATCATCTTGCAGGAACCGCAAAAGCTCGGGAAGCGCTTTTTCACCTTCCCCTCGGACAACATAATCCACTCTTGATGATTCTAAAATGTATTCGTCGGCGATCGTAGCATGGACGCCGCCCGCAATTATGGGCAAATCCGGGTCTATCTCTTTTATCCTCTCGGCCATGATCTTTGCTAGAAACCATTCAAAGCTTGTGGCGGATATGCCGACTATATCTATACTATTTATGCTTTTTTCTAGAGCAGGAAATCTCAGGCCTTCCAGAACATCCCTTCCGCCAAGCCCCATCAAATCCAATTCGAAAGGCTGAAAATCGCTGACGGCAGGATCAAGCACATGCACTCCATGCTCTTCACGAATCATCGACGCCAACTGATACAAAGCCAAAGAAGGACGGGAGCCCTTTTTGCACGACTCGACATCAATGTATCTTACATCATTATGCAGCTCGAAGCGCGGCGTAACAGTCAGCAGTACTTCCATAAGTACTAGGTTATCTTTCCAATTATAAGAATTTCACGCATGCCATTATGAAACGCAGCAATACTGATAAATAATTTACAATAAATATTTTTTAGCAAAAAAATTGTAAGACAGAGTTCAAAAGCAACTCTTGGTTTTCAGGTTGGATCGATGTATATAAGAGACGTATCATTATCTGGCAGCCCCAATCTTTGCACATACCCTCGAGTTTTGGAAAGAAAGTATCCACCGGCTTTTGTAAACGCTGAGTGAGTGATATCTTCTGCCGAATTCGATCCATTACCATTATGGTTCAGTACCCTCATAAGGTTGCACTTGTCGATCTCCCGCTCAATCTCCAAGAAATCGTCTTCAGAAAGATTCGGAGACATCTTGGGGCGATATTCTTTAGTGCGAAGATGCAGACTGTCGAATAATTCCAGGTCGTCATCGATTCCGTACATCTTTCTTTCGTCCCATAGCCTCGATCCGGGAAAAATATGAAACCAGCTGATGAATGCAAAGCCGTCATGTTCAGATACCAGCCGATCGGCAAAAGCCACGGTCTTCAGGCAATCTTCTTTGGTCTCCCAGGGTAGGCCCGCGATGAATCCATAGTGCAGTAGGATGCCGCATTCCTTCGCCAACGCTGCGCATTTCATAACAGTATCTGTCTGAATTCCTTTCTGAATCATCTTCAAGCCATGCTCGTATCCGCATTCAACACCAAAGAATACATAATCCATGGGAAGATCTTTGCACAGCTGCAGGGTGTTTGATGCCAGTATCTCATTTACTCGTCCTTCAAAGGCCAGGCTCATATCGTCGAGATCCACATCCTTGAGACCTTCCAGGATCTGCTCAGATCTTTTTCCGTCGGCTGTGAAATTGTCGTCTACCAAAGTTATTGATTTTTCATCGCCGTACAACTTTCCGGCATATTCGGTCGCATGTTCAATTCTCTCGATTGCCGCTTTGGGGCCAAGTCCTCTCCACGTCCTGCTGAATGAGATGCTGCAAAAGGAGCATTTGAATCGACAGCCTCTGGAAGTCTCTACGGAGATTTTTCCATAAATGCCGGGCGGCAGGAGTTCAAAGGCCGGCATAGGCATGCACTCCATCTCTGATACACTAAGAGGCGGACGATCCTTATTTCTCTTAATACTACCATTATCTCGATATGATAATCCGTCTATCTTCTCAAGATTGCCGCCACTCTCTATTGATTTGAGAAGCTCGGGAAGTGCTTTTTCGCCCTCTCTCCTGACCACAAAATCCACATCGGAAGATTCCAGAATATAGCGGTCCGCAAGTGTGGGATGAATGCCTCCAACAATAATCGACAAATCGCTATCAATCTCTTTTATGCGTTTGGCCATGGATTTTGCCAGAAACCAATCAAAGCTTGTAGTAGAGATGCATATCGCGTCCATGCCGCGAATCTTTCTCTCCAGTTTTGGAAATCGCAATTCATTTAGCTTATCTGTATCCTGAATATAAACCGGTCCGCCGCCATCCGGCACAAAATCACTTATTGCGGGATCAAGAATCTCAACCTGATGGTTAGGTTGCAGGATGGAAGCCAATTGGTAGAGAGCCAGAGAAGGGCGCAAGTTCTTCTTATAGAAATCGACATCGATGTCATATGTCTCCATCTGCAAGTCAAATCTGGGCGATGCAGTCAAAAGCACTTTCATAGAGATCTCGTATTGGATTTTAAAAAATTGATAAATAGTTCTAAATGGCACTTACATGCAGGGTGAAAGGCAACCGCTCTTTGAGGCTACTTTCTCTAATTCGCCAACCATCTTGGAGAAATCGGCTTTCTTAAATGATGCTTCTTGTTCCGATGTAAGTTCAATGCCTGCTTTCGAGGCGCTTGCTTTTGGATTTTTTACGAAATCCTGCCTAAATGCGCCATCTGATATTACTTTACCCACAAGTCTTTCCATTTCTTCTTTCGATGCCAAAGATAATACCTCCGAAGATATCATAAGTAATTCGGGTATTTATGAATTTCGCTGTACGTATTTTTTCATCCAGTTTTTTGGGCAGTTAAGGAAATAACTGATGTAATATTGCTTATAAAAATCTAAAATAAATATTTTTTAAAAAAATAGATTAATATTACTGTACTTTCCAAGTTTTCGCCCTATTGCGTTGCCCTGAAGAACCAGTTATACGATGAACGTGCCTTTTTCCCTTCGCGACATTCGGCCATAGTATCACAAAGGTTAGAAACCGTCTTGGATTTATCACA
>RPOO01000259.1 GCA_003857025.1 Methanothrix sp. | reverse complement strand
TGCAGGAGAAGACCCGGCGGGGCGAGAAGGACATACATTGCCAGGAAGATGTGGGCGAAGCCGGTTACCAGATCCCATTCAACGTGGACAATGTCAAGTTCCTGAGCCACGACGCCAAAATGGTCATGGCCATCGAGACGGGCGGAATGTATGCCAGACTGATTGAAAACGGGTTCGACGAGGAGCTAAATGCGATCCTTGTGCACATCAAAGGACAGCCTGCCAGGTCTACACGCCGCTTCATCAAGAAGCTTAATGTGGAGCTGAACCTACCGGTCGTGGTCTTTACGGATGGTGATCCCTGGTCCTACCGAATATTTGCCAGCATCGCCTACGGTGCCATCAAGAGCGCCCACCTATCCGAACACCTGGTCACGCCCTCCGCGCGCTTCCTGGGAGTGCAGCCAAGCGACATTGTGGACTATAACCTTTCAACGGACAAGCTCACCGACAAAGACATGCAGGCATTGCGAGCCGAGCTTACCGATCCCAGGTTCAATACGCCCTACTGGGAGAAGCAGATCAAGCTGCAAATGGACCTCAAGAAGAAAGCCGAGCAGCAGGCATTTGCCGGAAAGGGCCTGGACTTCGTGACAAAGAAGTATCTGCCGGAGAGGCTCACCGAGATGGGAATCATCTGAATCATTTTCATGGCCGCACTAACTGACATCAATATAAAGGACTGTTCGCTTTGATCATCGATTTTCATACGCATATTTATCCAGAACATGTAGCGGCAAAGGTACTGCCCGCCGCCAAGAGGAAGCTCAAGGTAGAAGTTCCTGGCACCGGCGCGCCCGATGATCTTCGCAGCCGGATGCATGCTTCAAATATCACCAAATCAGTGATCCTGCCCCTGGCCAAGGGCAGGGAGGATGTCTCGTCTCTTAACGACTGGATCTTATCCGTTTCGGGCGGAGTTGGCCTGATCCCATTCGGGGCCGTCCATCCCTTCATGCCCGATCTGGAAGAAGAATTGGATCGGCTGGTTGCGGCCGGTGTTCGAGGGGTCAAGATGATGCCGCTCTTGCAGGAGGTCTTTCCAGACGATTCCCGGTGCGAGCGGCTCTACGAGGCGGTGATCGCCAGAGATATGTTCCTGGTGACCCATGCAGGCCGGGACCCTCTGGAGCGAGAGGAGATCTATGGAACTCCGCAGCGCTTTGCGAGGACTGTTCAATCCTTTCCGGACTTGAAGGTCGACCTGGCCCACCTGGGAGGCTTGCGCATGTGGGATGATGTGCAGAAATATCTTTTGTCGAAAGATATCTTATCCGCCGGGAAGAATGTCTTCTTTGATACTGCTTACGTCTCATTCTACATGGCAGAAAAAGAGATAGCCGATCTGATTGAGGAGATCGGCCCCGATCGCATTCTCTTCGGCAGCGACTACCCCTGGGAAGAGCCCGGACGAGCTGCAGGAATAATCAAGCGCCTGGATCTATCGTCCCAGGAGAAGGATGCAATCTTATGGAAGAATGCAGCCAAGATCTTGAACCTTTAGCGCCGGATGTAAAATCACTTTTTGGACAGAATCTTCTTCTCCAGGTCCAAGATCCGCCCTTCCAGAACCTCAATTGAGCTTGTTTTTTCTCCTGCATAACATATTAACTTTTTTGTACCTGAATGGAATAAGTTCAAGGCATCCGCTCATGCAAAGATTTAATATTCTCAGCGATCGATCTTCAGCCGATGAAACGCGATCTTCTTGATATTCTGGCCTGTCCGCTGTGCAAGGGAGACTTAACCCTTGAAGTATTCGAAGAGAATGAAAAGGAAATAGTAACCGGCAAGCTATGCTGCTCGGCCTGCAAGGAAACCTACCCCATCGAGGACGGAATTCCCAACATGCTCCCGCCCGATTTGAGAAATTAGCTAAACGCTGCTATCCGAAGTATTTGCTGGCCTATGGAAGACTTGACCGAGAAATTTTCCGGCCAAGCTTCACAGGCGAAATATTTATACAATATTATGTGATATCTTTCAATTGGGGGGTTTGAAGAATGGACTGGGTTGTTCACATTAATAACGGTTCAATGGAAGCGAAACCGATAGTGCTTCGCCTTCTTCCCGGCGAAGAGACCATCTTCAACCTCAAGGTCGTAAACCACGGCGAGCCATCCAATATATCTCTGGTGGCCAGCAATCCCGTCTTCAAGGCGGTGCGCCTGCGCAAGCCCGACCATTACGTGGTCACAGAGGAGACCATTCCCATCATGGCCAGGATGCCCTCCAACAAGAGCCGCCTGGTGGGAGAGATTCTGCTTACCAGCAGTTCCGGCGAGAACCACGTGCCTATCACTCTTTTGCGTGACTCGGAAGATCCCGGCGACGATCTGGAAGATCCCAAGGTGCAGGTTGATGAGGATCTGGCAGACGAGCAGTACGGTAATCGATCCGATGCGACAGGCGATGCTGCAGACGATGATGAAGACGAAGACCTGGACGACCTGGGACCGGCAGAAGCTAGGGACAGGTACGGCAGAGAAGATGACGGCTCAAACGACGATTTGGACGATAATTCGGAAGACCGTTCGGAAGGCAATTCGGATGATGAAGAGGACGACTACGACCGGATCATGCCCAGAAAAGACCCGGATTCCGATGAAGATGAGCGCGAGCCAAGGCGCATCGTATTCTCCAAAGATAAAGACCTGCAAAGGTACAGGTCTGCCACCCGTCCCAAAAAACAGGACAAAAATGCAGACGATAATGCAGACGATAATGCAGACGAATTGATACCGTACATCGACCGAAAGGATCCGGCGGAAGTGCCCGAAGACGGATTCATGGAAGGGCAGAGGCGCTTTAGGGATCGACTTGCCGGAAGAGAGGCCGAACATCTCGATGAAGGACGCGTCGAAGACCGATCGGATTTGCCATTGCAGTCACCCTCATTTGCATCATCTCAGGACGGCTATCAGACTTACAGGCAGGATCAGGCCAGAGATGCCGGCGGCTACGGCAGCAGCTATTCATCTCAGTATCCATCTTCAAACGAAGCACCATCAGAGACAAATGAAGTGGAAGGAGACTATCTGGAGAATGTGGAGAATGAGGGGCCGGGCGGACTATTTGGCAATTATGGAGATTTTGGTGCTCTGCAGATCATCCCGATCGTCATTTTCCTGGCCCTTGTGGTTGTGCTGGTTCTGACTTTCATCACCGAGAGCATACCTGAATTTCCGGGGGCTCTCGGATCATCAATCTTGATCGTTACCCTTATCATATACGGAGCGGCTACGCTCCTGAAGGCGTGAATATGAGATACATTGTGGTCACAGGCGGAGTCATGAGCGGGCTTGGTAAGGGGATTACCGCGGCCTCCATCGGCAGGCTCCTCATGAACAGGGGTTATAAAGTCACGGCTATCAAGATCGATCCGTACATCAACATCGATGCCGGATTGATGAGTCCATTCCAGCACGGGGAGGTCTACGTTCTCAAGGATGGGGGCGAAGTGGACTTGGACCTCGGCAACTACGAGCGGTTCCTGGATGTTGAGCTGACGCGGGACCACAACATCACCACCGGCAAGGTTTACAGCACGGTAATCGAGAAGGAGCGGCGCGGGGAGTACCTGGGCAAGACGGTGCAGATCATCCCGCACATCACTGAAGAGATCAAGAGGCGCATCCGCCAGGAATCCAGAGACGGCGGCTGCGAGATCTGTCTGATCGAGGTGGGCGGCACCGTGGGCGACATCGAGTCCATGCCCTTCCTGGAGGCCATGCGCCAGTTGAAGTACGAGGAGTCGGGCAACATCTTCTTCGTGCATGTCACTCTCGCTCCTTCGACCATGGACGGCGAGCAGAAGACAAAGCCCACGCAGCACAGCGTCAAAGTGATGCGAGAGCTTGGCTTGCAGCCGGACATGATTGTGGTGCGCTGCGAGAAGCCGCTTCTGGAAGAGACAAAGCAAAAAATCGCCCAGTTCTGCGATGTGCCGGTAAACGCGGTTATCAGTGCCCACAATTCAGATGATATTTACAAAGTGCCCATCCAGATGGAAGCAGAGGGCCTGGCCAAGTATCTGATGAAGGCCATGCGCCTCTTCCCGCTGGAGGAGCGCAAAGATTGGGACAGGTTCATCCGAAGAATGGAAGCTGCGGACGGCAAGGTTACTGTGGCCATCGTCGGCAAGTACACCGTCGGCTCGCAGTGTGCCGACCCCATGGAAGATGCCTATCTCTCCATTCGTGAGTCACTGAAGCACGCCGGGATTGAGGCCGGCGTCATGCCCGAGATCGTTTGGGTGGATGCCGAGGAATTGGAGCACGGCTCGCCCGATCTCATCCTGCGGGGTGCGGACGGCATCCTGGTGCCGGGCGGCTTCGGCTCGCGCGGCACGGAAGGAAAGATGAAGGCCGTGCAGTATGCCCGTGAGATGAAGGTTCCGTACCTGGGGATTTGCTTTGGAATGCAGCTC
>RPOO01000258.1 GCA_003857025.1 Methanothrix sp. | reverse complement strand
AGTCAACGCAGGTCGCTGTCATGGAAAACATAGCTCAGGAGTCGACGTCCAGCAGGCTTCCCGAGGTTGAGGCCGGTGAGTACCAGGGCGTCAAGCTGGCGTCCATTCGCGATCAGGGGAACAATGCCATCGCTGGGACTCAGCACATCAACAGGTCGTCATACCGGCTGAAGGTGACGGGCCTGGTGGACCGTGAACTGAATATGAGCTACGACCAGCTCCTGGCCTTGCCTGCCTACTCGGAGATGGTTTACATGCCGTGTGTAGAAGGATGGGGGTTTGATGCAAAGTGGACCGGCTTCAGGGTGACGGACCTTCTGGACAAGGCGGGCGTTCAGTCCGGGGCAAAGTACGCAGTATTTTATACCGTTGAGGGATATTCGACCGGCTTGCCGCTGGACTACCTCTGGAATGAGAGCATACTCATGGCTTACGGCTTGAACGATCTAACGCTTCCACCGGATAGGGGATTCCCGTTCCAGCTTGTGGCCAAGCACAAGTACGGCTACAAGTGGGCCAAGTGGATAACGGCGATAGACGTCACAGATAAAGACGTCCGTGGATACTGGGAGACGAGAGGCTACAGCAACGGTGCTGATGCCGGAGGGCCTCCATTCGGCTGATCCCGGCGTTTTTTCCTGCAGATATATTTGATAGGTGTAATTTGATCGATGTGAAAACGAAATGCGGCCCTCGATGAAGCCCGCTTTGCGGCCCAAATGAAGGATTGCGATCAGATTCTCAAAATAGCTCTTGCTGCTTCACGATATGCTTCTCTTTGCTTAACTTCGGCCTTACAACATCTTAAATCCCAAGTATCTCACCGCGTAGATCAGACCGATCACGATCACAGCCAGACCGAATACTTTTGTCACCCACTTCCCGGCGGAGATATATTTCTCGCCTATCTGCCCCCCGACTGCCCTGGAAAATGTTGCAATGGGGATCACAGGCACGCCGTGCCCCACTCCGAAGACGAAGAGCATCAGGCCGCCGCCCAGAGGCGTCACATTCTGAGAGATCAACCAGATAAGCACCGGGAAGACCAGCGACACGGCACAGGGTGCCCAGCCCAGGGCAAAGAAGACGCCCAGAGTGAAGGCTCCGATAAATGCCGAATACTGGAAGAGGCCCATAGAGATGTTAACCAGCCTTTCCATTAAGCCCTTTTTCTCCGTCGGCTGATTGCCCTGGCTCGGATCGGCCCTGCAAAGAGAGAGTCGAGATGTCAGCGGCTCAATGATCTCGCTGATGGGCTTGATAATGTTTATGCCCAGAATTATCATCAGCATCCCTGCCGCCAGGTCGAAGAATTGTGCCTGGCGGATGAATACGCCGATATCGGAAAGAAACAGCCCCACCACGAAGAAGACTGCCGCCATGCCGAGAGTGAAGGCCACGCCGATCATGAATCCTTCTTTCGAGGCTGATGCGGACTTCTTGAGATACTCCTCTTTGCGGCGGGCAGTCATGACATAGGAGAACATGGCCAGCAGGAGGGCCACGGAGCAGGGTGATAGGGAGGTCACAATCCCCAGGAAGAACATGCCCAGGTAGTTTACGCCTTGGCTGGACGCTATTCCTTCAAATCCGGGGGCATCACCCTGCTCGGTGCGTTTGTAGTCGCCAAACAGGGTCTGTGCGCTCTGAATCCCGTCAATCTCTCCCTTGCCCAGTTGATAGACATGATAGAGGCCTGCCACCTTTCCATCTTTGTCGATCAAGATCAGTGTGGGATTGGCAAAGCCGCCTTCCTGAGTCGAGTAATCGATGTACTTGCCGGTAAGAGGATAGGGTTCATAGTCCTCAATCCAGGGCCAGGTCACGTTGATTTTCCACCAGGCTGCGGCCAGAGCCCTGCCGTCTTTCGAGTAGGGATTCTTCCGAACATTGAGGGTTATGATTTTTATGCCGGGATCTTTCTCTGCCAACCGGGAAAGCTCTCTCGTCTGAGCATTCAGAGCGTTCTCACATTCTCGGCAGAGGGGACTTTCGATATTGGTGATATGCAAAAGTACGACCTCACCGCGGTAGTCGCCGAGAGACACATTTTTTCCATCGAGGTCTACCGCCTGAAAATCCGGGGCAGATGACTTCTCTGAAACGCCTGTTGACGGGCCTAAGATGAACAGAGAACACAAAATAACAAAAAGGGTGAGTGATCCCAAGATTCGGGATCTTTTGCTTTTTGAAGACATGGCGGAAATCCTATAATTATTCCGTTGT
Source organism: Methanothrix sp. (assembly GCA_003857025.1). Taxonomy (GTDB): domain Archaea; phylum Halobacteriota; class Methanosarcinia; order Methanotrichales; family Methanotrichaceae; genus Methanothrix. The sequence continues at coordinate 2,209 of RPOO01000258.1, read as the reverse complement.
TCAGGTCCGCCTTCACTTATTCCAGCCAGCAGAGTTTTCACTATATTGGCTTAATGCGTCCTCTACATAATTCTTGATCCAGTCATCGCCTGTAACATCTTCTGTGCTGTGCCAGACGGGTTCGACCTTTCCCTCGGAGTTAGGGGCCAAAGTTACAATGGCTGTCATCGGCACATACATGACGCCGCCGTTGGGATCATAGGCTTGCAAGGCTTCTTCGGATCTGGCATCGTTGCTTTCGGCACTTATCTCGATCAATGTGATTTTTCCATCAAATTCTTTGGTTATATTCTCGATGGCCTCGGTCTGAGGTTTGCAGTAATCGCACGACTTATGCACATAGATCAGCACCGGCTTGCTTTTCAGTGCATCCAAAACCCAAGGCGGATGGTTGACGTCTCCTCCTTTTCCTGCGGACTGGTCAGGATATTTGGTCCACCAATCGTCATTTCCCGATCCTACGGAATACTGTGCCCCCAAGGCATTAAAGCCGGTTGCCAGAATAATGAATCCAATTAAAGATGATATGTAGACGGTCTTTTTAGATATGCCCATAATCCACTCTCCTTTATCTCGGATATTTCGGTTAGCTGGATTCCAATTGTGAAGATTTGAGATGCAGCTTGCATTTTCTCTTGCCTGCTAACGGGATAGGCTTGGACTTGCATATCGACATTTTTGGATATAAGTCTTTCGACATGGGGACTAATGGAGCTGAACATAAAAAAGATATTGTTTAATTTCCTAAAACACAATAGAAATTCTTCAAAATACATCATTTACAACTGTTAATAATATAGCCTATGCAGCCGATATTTTTTATTAAACTTGTTATATTAAATTAAAGACAATTGTCGAAATCAGATCCGACTATATTGTGGCAAAATTTTATATATCGAAGTAGTTGGATATGGGATAGAAAATATCAATTATGCGCACTTTGAAATGCTGAATGCGAACATATAGATATGCAGCGATTATCTGAAGAAAGATGGACAAAACATCATGGCCCAAGAAAGCTGTAGCTACGGTTGAGAGGATGGCAGTCTATGGCATGTGTTCCAAAAGAAGCCGTTAACAGAATGACACGGCTGATCGGCGATGCCGACAAAGCCGAATGCAAGGTCAGCAAGCTCCGCTCCATAACGGAAAAGATAGACGAGCTGGCGCTCGATGTGGAGGCCGAGATATTCAAAGCGATGGCGGACCCATGCCGCCTCAAGATCCTTATGCTTTTGCGAGAGGGAGAGCTGTGCGTTTGTGAGATCATGATAGGTCTTGATAGGCCCCAATCCTCTACTTCCCATCACCTCTCCATTCTCAAGGATGCGGGGCTCATTAGAGAGCGCAAGGACGGAAGATGGTCCAGATACAGGCTGTCTGAAGGCGCTGTGATCGATATGCTCAATCTGGTGAAGCTGATGAAAGATGCGAAAAATTGAGGTGAGCAGCAACAAATTACCAAGTTCCATAGAATTTTCAATGACAGAGCCCGGATCATCCCGGGGTCGAGATAATGCAGGACTCGATGGTTTTGTGTTCTTGGAATCGTTTTTCTTTTTTTTTAAATCTTTTGTTCTTAGATTTCCTTATGAAAATCAACGCTCATGTCCGATGGGACGCCCACGAGACAGAAATGCCTCGTGATACGAACGGACATTTTCATTCCAACGAGTGGATTAAAAAAGAAGTGAGAACAAGAAGGATAGCAAATAAATGACTATCCGTGAGCGATCTCGCTCATATTCACGCCGGAGCTTGCCGCTTCGATCATATGCTCACAGCCTTCAATCTTCTTCAGGATGATCGTTCCGTCCCCCAGATGGTCCACAGCGATCTTGTCTCCTGGGCAAAGGTCCAGCCAATACCTGATCGTAAGAGGAAGCTGAACCCTGCCATTGGCATCAATACTCGTAATCATACCCACTCACCAAAAAGTCACCACGACCCTGTTTTATAAAAGGATTTTTCTGAGATGAGGTTCATATGAAACCTAGAAATGAGGTTTGGCTGCAATTATGAATCCTTCATCGATCCATTCGCAGCAATGAAATACGGTTATTGTTCTTTGATACCCGATTCGCTTATCTCATCTTTCTTGGATTCATGGTTCGCTCATCTCATCATTCTTGGATTCATGGTTCGCTCATCTCATCATTCTTGGATTCATGGTTCGCTTATCTCATCATTCTTGGATTCATGGTTCGCT
>RPOO01000257.1 GCA_003857025.1 Methanothrix sp. | reverse complement strand
TGATCTCAGGAAGTGACCGAAATTCTCCAGGCTCATGCCGCCCAATTCCGGCGCCCGAAACTTGAAATCCGACCTGAAGCCAGGCTCGCCGAACCGGACGGCAGCCTGGGCCAGGGCCTGGCCGAAAGGAACGGATGAGCTTCCCATACCGCTTTTTATGACCTGTCCCATCGCGCTGCCAAGAGTGATTCCCACATCCTCGGTGGTGTGATGGTCTCCGGTCTCCAGATCGCCTTTGGCCAAGACTCTCAAATCGAACTTCGAGCCGGATGCAAAGGCGGACAAAATCTCATCCAGGAGCACTATTCCAGTCTCGATTCTGCTCGCGCCCGATCCTTCCGTCTCCACCGTTACGTCGATGCTGGTCTCTTTCGTCTCCCTCTTCTTTTGCGCCAACATAAGTGTTTATGCTACTTTTTCGACATTTTAAGTCAATCGATCCGAATAGCGGCCTTGCATCCGAAGAGCTTATCTACCTTCGATCAAACCTAACAATTTCAAAGGTCATAATTCAAAGGGAAATCACCATGATTGCAAAAGAAAAGATCCAGGAGATATTGAAAGGATACGACAAGGACAATCTCACCATCGCTACCATTTGCTCTCATAGTAGCCTGCAAATCTTCCACGGCGCGCGAATGGAGGGCTTCAAGACATTGGGCATCTGCATCGGCCAGCCGCCCAAGTTCTATGATGCCTTTCCCCTGGCCAAGCCGGACAAATTTGTCTGCGTGGAGAGCTACAAGGCTCTGCTGGATTACGCCCCCGATCTGGTGAAGGAGAACGTCATCATCATCCCCCACGGTTCCCTGGTCGAGTATTTGGGAATCGAGAAGTTCGAGTCGCTGGCCGTGCCAACTTTCGGCAACCGCCGTGTGCTGGCCTGGGAGAGCGACCGGGAGATGGAGCGCGAATGGCTGCTCAAAGCGGGAGTCAATGTCCCCATGCGCTTTGAGACGGCTGAGGAGATCGACCGTCCCGTCATCGTCAAGTATCATGGCGCAAAAGGAGGCCGCGGTTTCTTCATCGCCAAGAACAAAGATGAATTGCAGTCCAAGATGAGCAGCCAGGAAAAGTACACCATCCAGGAGTTCATCCTCGGCACCAGGTATTATATTCATTTCTTCTACTCTCCCATCAAGTCGGACGGATACCGCCTGAAGAAAGGGTCTTTGGAGATGCTGGGCATCGACCGGCGCGTCGAGTCCAATGCCGATGAGATTTTCAGGATCGGCAGCATGAACGAACTGGCTGAGGCCGGAATCTATCCGAGCTTCGTCGTGACGGGCAACCTGCCGCTGGTGCTGCGCGAGTCGCTCCTGCCGCGGGCCTTTGAGCTGGGCGAGCGGGTAGTCGAGACATCGCTGGAACTCTTCGGCGGGATGCTGGGAGCCTTCAGCCTGGAGACGATTGTGACCGACGACCTGGAGTTCAAGATCTTCGAGATCTCGGCACGCATCGTGGCCGGAACCAACCTTTATGTGAGCGGCTCGCCGTATTCCGATCTAGTGGAACGCAATCTCTCCAACGGACGGCGCATCGCCCAGGAGATCAAGATGGCCAACAAGCTTGGCCGCCTCGATGAGATTATAACCTGAAGAAGATCGTAACCTGAAGAGAGATAGATCTTCGGGCAAGGCAGCTATGCGATTCCTGCAGTTTGACCGAAGACTCGCAAACGCTCGTAAAAAAAAACCAAAAAAAAAACCAATAGCTGAACGGTTACTCGGCCCGAAGAGTCGATTCTAACCTTAAAATGATGACCTAGAAAGGCTTATCTCGGTAGGTGTCCGACAAGGCCTGCATGTCAGGCCTGATTGATACCTTCCGCGAGGCTACGCTATTGCAGTGCAGCTTCCTGGAAAAGTTGCTGGATCTGGATATGGCGGATGTTGCCGCTTTCTCCGATTCCATGACCGAGTTCTTGCAGCCTTCCACCGAGAACAAGTTCGTTTATGGAATTGCCGCAGGCAGATCGGCGCTCGCTTTATACAGCTTCTTGCAGCTCATCCAGAACCATTTTGAGAACGTCTTTCCCTTCACATTGGAAGACCCGGTGCAAAGGCACTACCGCAAGGGAAAGAACCTGGGGATCGCTATCTCCGGCTCCGGCGAAACTCTAGCCGTCAACAAATACATCGACGACATAATCACCCGCGGCGGCGATATCAAGCTGATAACGGCCAATGAAAACGGAACGGCCTACAAGATGGTGAGCGAGTACGAAAAGGGCTCAGTTCTGGTGATCAAGGCCCGCACAAAACATGCCACGGATAAAGACATGCGCTCCAGGCTCTCGCCCCTGGGAACCGAGTTCGAGCTGGAAGTCCTGGCATTCCTAAACGCTCTCTTTGCAGATATCCAATCCCGGCTCAAAGGAGTATGCGAACAGTCCTGTCCGCAGTATGTTTCAACGATTAAGGACTTTGAGGAGAATGCGCACCTCATCGCGGAAATGGACCCCGGACAGTTGGAACACTGGTTGGGCAGGCTCCTGCCCCGCAGCGGAAGATACATCATCGGCGGCGTGGGAAGATCTGGGCTCGTGGCCAGAGCCTTCGAGATGAGGTTCACCCACTTGAATAAGATCAGCTACTGGGAGAGGGACTTCAATACGCCGTCCTTTCAGATCGGAGATGTTTACATTCCCATAACCGGAATTGGAAATACCTACGAGGCTCTTGAAGGCACTATCAGCGCCTTGAGCAAGGGATCGGAGGTCATGCCAATAACCGCAAACCGCTCCTCACGCCTGGTCGCACTCTTGCGTAAGCAGGGAAAAACGGATGATATCGCCTTCGTGCCAGTAAAACCGGAGTACGCAGAGGTCTTCAGCGGTGACACCAGCAGCACGACCTGGCTGATGTCCGACTTTACAAAATTCAGATACCCCATCTTTGAGATCAACTCCTCCGTCTTCACCAACAGCGTCGTGGCCGTGGGCGCAGAGTTCCTGGGCATTGTGGAAGCCGGAATGAGAAGGATGCATGTTTGAGGTTTTGGATCATCTTGGCCACATCATGTCCGCACCGTTGCCGAACAAATGAGAACCCAGATTGCATTTGTGGATCAGTGATACTTAAATGACCAGAATAATCGCCCTGTCGGATACGCATCTGGATGGAGAGGACCTGCCGCCATCTGTTGTGCGGCTGGTCAAGGGCGCGGATCTGATTCTCCACGCCGGGGATTTCGTCTCCGTCGAGACCTATCATGCTCTGGCAGAATTGGGACGACTGGAAGCTGTGAGCGGAAACTCCGATTTTCCTCAGCTTAAAAAGCTCCTGCCTCAGAGAAAAGTGATCGATGTAGAAGGCATCAAAATCGGCCTGGTGCACATAGCATTCCACGGCCAGGACCTGCTCGGTGCGGAGATGATGGCACGGGAGATGGATGTGCAGGTTCTGGTCTTTGGGCATATTCACCGCCCCGTGGTGGAGAAGGGTGATCGGCTGCTCATCTGCCCAGGCAGTCCCACTCAGCCCAGGCTTTCCGCGCCTTCAGCCGCAGAGCTGGAGATCGTGGACGGAAACATCCGGGGCAGCATCGTTCCCCTGGGAAGCCCGGTCTGCAATTACCTGAAGGTTGCCGGCAATTTGGCCAAAGAGCAATCAAATCAGTCACAAAAAAGTGATTAGGCCAAATTTTAATTTAATTTCAAATTTTGATTCAATTTTTGGTATGTGTTTAGCTGGTTAGCTTTGCTGTAAGCATTTGGAGACAATCCAGTCCGTTCTGTCCCCAGGTTGCCAGCATCGTCATGATTCGCTCGTGAATCGATGTCCCTTTTTCATTTCGCAGCGTGCCGAAGATCTTTCTCAAGACTACCTGTGGTCGCAGCGCTCTCTCCGCCCTGTTATTGGTCGGCTCTACGCTCGGATTAATGATAAACGTGAACCAGTAATTGAATCCGTTGCTAATTTTGCCGATGAATTTTTGGATTTTTTCGAGAGGGTACTCTTTCATGATCCATTGCGTTAGCTCTACTCGAGCCAAATTCCATAAATTCATTCGCATTTCTGGCGGTGGATCGCTTTCCAGAGCGTTGGTCAATGATTCATAAAGTGCTTTGAGCGCTTCATGCAACGGAATTGCTTCCTCGAACTTCTCCGCAAGGTCTTTCGATTCTCGAAGTAGATGTGCCCAACATCGTTGCAAGCGATTTGTGAATTTGGCATACGGTTTCCACCCATCGCATACGATTATTCCCTTGAATTTTCGCGTCAAAACTTCCGTCAGAACCTTCATGCCTCGGCTCTTTCGGATCACGAAAAAGATCTCTGATTGTGTGGCAAATATCCAGATCCAGTACTTTTCTCCCTGGACGTGGATTGATGTTTCGTCCACGTAGAGGATAGGAGCATATCGAATTCGGTTTAAAATCGCATTGTATTCCGATCTAACAGCATCAAAAGCTCGCCGGGTTAAATCAAATA
>RPOO01000256.1 GCA_003857025.1 Methanothrix sp. | reverse complement strand
GGATCGGCATCGAAGGACTCGATGATGGGATATGGCGATACGAATAAATTGAGCGCCAAAAGTCCGCCGCCCACAATTGCCGCCAGCATCACGACCCAGATCACGATTCCCGGCGGCGTTTTCCAGAAGGATTTTTGCATATCCCAGTAATTCATTTCAAGGCACCTGCCGTAAAGTGCACGGCGTGCGGGTAGATAAAATCTGCTCTTCTCATTAATTCATTGAATTCCTGATCATCTTCTTTTGCCAGGAACAATTTTGCAGCAACGCCGGTATCAACTGCAACGATTATCGCTCCTGATCCACACGAATCAGTTCTGCGGAATCGGCAAGCTTTCTGCCTTTTAATTTCTCTCTCATTCCAAGACCCTTTTGCGAGCTTGGTCCAGGTCTATTCTGGCGGATTGCTCTGACATATGCTTGACCTCTGCTACCAAGATGGGAATAATAAATTGAATGACGCAAAAAATGAGCGGATGCCCCCGGAAATGCGATGGGGTCCGGGAGATTAATGCAATATTGGTGCGAGTGCGGAATTAAACGCCGCCCAACCATTGCCCGCCGCCATCGTTTTTAAATGTGGTCGTATTTGTTACAGATGCGGGTAATGTATTCATGTCATTCGTGGTATAGCTCGGCCCATATTTGCCGGAGCCGTCTATGGCATGGACGATACCGTTTCCGGTGGTGTTGTTGGATGCCAGATAGGGCTTGGTCAGATCAACGGGGGCAGTAGTGGTCATCTTCTGCATGAGCAGGCTGGCATCTTCTCCAAAAGTCTTGCGGACCCATGCATTGTACTGGTCCACCAGATTATTGAAGTTGCCGATGTCCGTTCCCTGCGATGCCTTTTGATATGCGACTCCTAACTGGAAGGAGAGCTTAACCCCGTCAAGGACGTTCTGCTGTTCGGTTGTGTAGGCTGATGAAACGCCTATCAGGAATAGTAGTGCAAGTATAATATATTTCTTCATTCTTCCACCTTCATTAATTCTTTATCGGCAGAATTTTTGCCTTTTTCCAAATAAATCAATATGCTTGAAGCCACCGGCTCGGATCAATGAGCCGCTGTGATCCATTTTCTCCATGCCTATCAATTCAAGCATCAATTCAAGCGTTTCTTCTTCATTGAAGATTTATCGAATAGCATCGTTTCGGCTAAAGGATATTCTAGCTGAAGATAGACGGCAGCACGTAGGTTCCCTTGGTGGTGTAAACCGGCTGAGTGATATCGTATGACGAAACGAGCGGATTGTAGGTCGTATAGACCGGCTTTCCGGTGTTCGGGTCCATGTAGAAGTACTTCGTCTCGCCGGTGTTGGGATCTATGTATCCGTAGACCTGATTTCCCGTGTAGGGATCGATGTAGGAATCATCTATCCAACCGCTTGATAAATTGAGTGATTTCCAGTAGTAGTACGGATCGGCTTGCAGCTTGCCGTCGACGACCATGCTTCCCTTTGGAGCGGTTCCCCAGTTCCATAGGCTGTTGTTGGCACTGCTCTGCTGCTGAGTCTGCTCGGTGTTCGCAGCTTTGAAGTCGCTGATCCAACTCTGACCGTAATCGCCGCCCACGCTCTGGAAGCGGCTTGAGCTGTCCGCCTGGCAGCCGCTCAGGAGAAGGCTGCCCGTGATTAATGCTAATACTGCAAATGCAGTTTTCATACTGACCCCACTAACCTGAAATATCGCATTGATGATAAAAGCCTTTCGCGTGGCTGGAACGGTTCAGGAGAGCGATTATCGGCCCTTGCCTCCATCGGCATTATCAATGCGGCCTCCTCTGAAATCAATATCCAAAGAGAGACTTTTATGGAAAAAGAATCCCGCGTCTTGAAGAGACGCAGGATAGAGACGCGGGATAAAAACACAGGATAACACAGGATAATTCTGCACGCCGAAGGGCTAATACCCTGCCTTAACTACGGGCGTCTCTCCTATGTCGAGATACTGGTCTTTCTCATTGCTGTACTGCGGCCAGGTCACATTGATCCCACCGTTGGGGCTGCCTGTCTTGGCAAACCTGGTCCACATATCCATAACGTAATCGGAGACTGCGGCACTGGTGGAATCGGCCTTCCAGTAGCTGGGCCTGAACACGAAATAGAGTTCGCTGGTGTGGTATGCGCCCATGGGCTGCCCAGGCAGGACATAGGTGAACTTGTACAGGTATGTGCTCTGGTTGAGGTTGGACATGGAGCCGGCGATGAACCTGGACGCCAGGGCAAAGTTGATCTCCGTGGCAATTCTCTCCATCCGGTACTGTACCTCTTCTTTGTTCTTGGCCGGATACCTGGCAAGCGTCTGGTAGGCATCTTCTCCAAAATTGTCTCTCAAGAACTTCCAGTAATCTTCAGCGGTCATGTTTGTATTTGCAGCCAGCACGGTGCCTTCATCGGCATTGCTCCCGATCATGAGTGGGACCGGATTTTGTCGGCCCTGCCTGAAGATCTCCTGGGGTTCCTCCGGGACGAGCCATCCATCAATGGTGGTCTTAAAGGCTACGTCATGGAAGCCCCAGAATGTGGAATCCCATACATTGGGGGTTCTGTTGACCAGTTCGAAGGCACTTATATTGCGCATCTTCCGGATGGCATCCGGCCCAAAATATCCAAGGCTCTCGGCGAACTTCTGGCCGTACTCTTCAGCTCCTGCCTTTGTTCTGTAACCAATAATTGTCGGACCATTTGTCCAGATTCCGCCGCTCTCGACGATGGCCTGGCTGTAAAGCCCTTTGCTTTGGGGTATGGCAAGCTGGGTGATGATATTAGCAGCTCCCGCTGACTCCCCGAAGATAGTTACGTGATCAGGATCTCCTCCAAAAGCGGCTATGTTCTTCTGGACCCACCTCAAGGCGGCCTGCTGATCGAGGAGGGCATAGTTGCCTGATGCATTGTTCGGTGATTCCTTGGAGAGCAGTGGGTGAGCCAGGTATCCGAGGACGCCGACCCTGTAGTTGAAAGTAACCACAACAACGCCTTTGTTGGCCAAAGCCGTTCCATTATACATTGGAATAGCGCTCGACCCCCTCATGAATGCCCCTCCATAGATAAAAGCCATCACCGGCAGCTTTTCGCCGGATTTATCGGCGGGAGTCCAGATGTTTATGGTAAGGCAGTCCTCGCTCATGTTCCCCGGGTCCCACTCAGATCCAAATTCTTTTACGTATGCCTGAGGACAGGAAGGGCCAAACTTGACGGCCTTGTAGACACCTTCCCATGGCTTTGCAGCCTCCGGCGGCCTCCACCTCAGATCTCCAGTTGGAGGAGCTGCGTATGGAATCCCAAGGTATACGCTAAGTTTGCTCTGGTTCAAGCCAGAGACATATCCGTCCCCAGTTTTAACAATGCCTAATCCTTTCTGTGTGTTTTCCGCCGCAGTACATCCCACCAGGAGACAAAGCCCAGCAAAGATCGCACATAACAGCAATCCAAGTTTTCTAATCTCGGCAATATTTCCATCATTATATCCCATAAGAAGACCTCGATTAAGAGATAACTATTTCAATTATTTGGTTTTGTGTTAAAGAAACTTGCGATTGAATGCAATTAGAATATACTCAATTATTATCAAAATTATCAAAAAATCGCAAAATATTTATGACTGGCTCGATTTATTTGAATTTGAAATGCATACGCAAGACCTTGAGAAACCGTGCCTGTTCCGGGCGAGAGGTTCGTGCCCGATTGGGAATACCAAGGGTCTGTCTGCAACCGGCAACTTCGCTCGAAACCAATCCTTTCGTCCCGGCAATCTTCCCCGAGATTGACAGGCATATAAAGTGCTCAGTACACCTGATCCAATGTTCCCGTCGTGCCGAAAGGCGAGACTTCCGATTTAACCTGACTCCCGGTGGCTGGATCTGTATAGACGTAATACGACTTTCCGACCTTGGGCACGACAAGCGTGCAGTATGTCTCTCCCGTCTTTGGATTCAAATAGACGTAATATTTGGTTCCGGTGGCAGGGTCGACGTAAGAGTTCAGCGGCAGGCCCGTTTCCGGATCTGTGTAGCTCTCGCCCAGCCAGTTGCTGGTGAGGTTCAGCAAGGGAAGGAGATAATTCGGATCTTTCTCCAGCTTTCCGTTGACAAGGATGTATCCTTTAGGAATATTTCCCCAGTTCCACAGATCGCTGCCGTTTCCGGTTCTTTCTTCCTGTTGAATCTTCCCGGGGTTTAGGGCATTGAAGTCTTTTATCCACTGCTTGGCAAAGTCTCCGCTCACACTCTGGGATTCGGGGGCTTTGCTCTGGGCGCTGCATGTTGCAGATAGGATGCATATTGCCATAAACACGATCACAATGCCTGCGAACTTCATGCCCGGACTCCTGGTCATTACAGAATCATCCCTTCATTTTTGTTTTGGATTTCTGTCCCTCTCTCTGATCGAATCAATGCGAAGCGATAAAGGTCTTTCGCACGGGTTCACGCATGATATTCAGGTATGATATGATGGCTGAAAATGGCTGAAATGGACGGCTGCAATGGCTATCC
>RPOO01000255.1 GCA_003857025.1 Methanothrix sp. | reverse complement strand
ACGATACCATTCTTCCACGATGACCTGTCTTCTGGTCTCATCAGTTCCAGGGCGCACCCGTAGAATCATATTTCCGTGCTTCAGCTTCACTTCCGGCCGGGCGTTTTCCTCCACGATTTTGAGCAGATAGCGCTTCCCCCACAAGTAGTGGCTTTCCCGGTCCAGATACTCACGGGGCGTTTCGCGCTCTTGAGCCTGGATCTTTTTTTGTTGCTGTCTGATCCAGTTCAGTTTGGAAATAGCAAAGACCCTGACGGTGTCCGGGTTCATACGCGACGGCGCAGCAATTCGCACACGTCCGTTCGGAGGGTGAACGCTCAAATGGACGTTCTTTATGTCCTTGAACACTACATCTACCTTGATGTCACCAAGCTCGATTTGCGTGAACATCAGTATTCCTTCTGGGCTTTGATGACAAGGAAGATGCGCTCCACATCGGACACGTCATATTCCAACAGCGGCAATATCGCTGCTTTAATGATGTTCTCACGCGCTTGAATGCCCCGCCAGTCGTCCGGGCGCACTCGTTTGATGGCCTCGTCGATCTTCTGCGCCTGGACCAGCACAAGATCACCTTCCCCAGGCACTTTAGATTGTTTGAGGTTGTGGTAAATGGCACGAAGAGCCGGGCTATTTCGCAGTGGTTCAGGAATACCACCCTCATGCCCCGCTTCCACCTTATTTGCTAGTTCGGCGATGCTTTTCAGGTATTCTTCGTACTCGATAGCTTTTGCCTTGCGCACGGCGATGATTTCGTCCAGCAGCGCCGACATCTTTTCATAGAAAGCCGGGTCGTTGAGGTGATCCTTGATGATCTTGCTGCGGACGTTGTTCTCGATGGTCTCGGCGATGGCACCCACATTATCATTCAGAGAGCCGAGCTTCTTGGCGATGGCGTCAGCGATACCGGTCTTTACGATCAAATCCAGCAGCCCAACATTTTCGAAGGGAGAGATGATCCGGGGATCTTTTGCGTCGATAAAGGTGTCTATGAGGTAGCGCATATCTGCCTCGTAGGGCTTGAGGTCCAGGATTTCCCCACTGGCCATGCGAATGATCTCGCGGACATTCAGGTAATGTTCGATCTGATGCTTGATGCGATTGATATCGGAACGGGTATATCCAGCAGCTTCCAGTTCGTCGGCGATGTTGGCATAAGAGCGCACCAGCGAGGCGGCAGCTTTGTAGAGAGACGCACGCAGCATCTCCCGCTCCTGCAAATCAGTGGGAATCTCGGTGTTGCCGCAGAAGTAGTGAATATGCTCAAGATCGCCTTTCGGCGGCTCCACAGGCTCGCAGAGCAGGGCAAGCGCTTCCAGAGCATTGTCGAGCCGCTCCCGGCCCGTCTTCAATCTGTCCTTTAGCAGCACCTGCGGATCTGCGCCACCCGCGCTGTTATCCAGCTCAGAGGTGTAGACTGCAATGGCGTTCTCCAATTTCCTGAACAGGTCTTTATAATCGACTATGTAGCCAAAGTCCTTGTCCTCGCCGTCCAGACGGTTGGTGCGGCAAATGGCCTGGAAGAGGCCATGATCCTGCATGGACTTGTCGATGTAAAGGTATGTGCAAGGCGGAGCGTCAAAACCGAGGAGCAGCTTGTCCACCACGATGAGCAGCTTCATGTTAGCCGGCTCCTTGATGAACAGAGCTTTTGCCCGCTCCTCGTAGGTCTCCGACTTGGTCATGCCAGGCTCGGCTTTTACGTCTTTGAGCAGTTCGGTGTAAGTGTTATAGATAAACTGTTTGTCGGTTTCTGTGTTGGCGCCGGTTTCCTCCTTGGTCAAGTCCTGAGCCTGCAAATTGTAGGAGGTAACCACAGCGCACTTGCCCTTGAACGACGTCTTCTGGAACAATGTGAAATACTTGCTTGCATCATGAATGCTCGAAGTCACCAGAATGGCGTTGCCGCGGTCGCTGGACAGGCGAGGTTTAACGCTGAAATCAAAGACTATGTCGCTCACGACCCGCTCCATCCTCGAGCGTGAACTGAGCACCTGCTTCATCGTGCCCCATTGCGTCTTCAGTTCCTCCTTCTGCCAGGCGTTTAACCCTCGGGTCTTGGCCTCAAACCACGCATCGATCTTGTCTTGGGAGCTAATATGCTGGTCGATGTCCCGTGCCTCATAGACGAGGTCAAGCACAACCCCGTCTATGACTGCCTCGTCGAATTTGTAGGTGTGGATGTAGCCGCCGAAGACTTCCAGAGTGGTCTTCGTGTCCTTCTTCAAGAGCGGCGTGCCTGTGAAGCCAATAAAAACCGCGTCCGGCATCATTGCCTTCATCGTCCGATGCAGCTTGCCGCTTTGAGTGCGGTGGCACTCGTCAACGAAGACGAAGACCTCGCCCACGGTCCGGCTCGGCTGGGCTTTTAGTTCTCTGATGAAAGCCTCGAAGTCGTCCACATTCTTGCGGCCAAACTTGTGCACCAGCGAGCACAAAAGGCGCGGCTTGGCCTGGCCTAGCTGGGCCATCAGGTCACGACCGCTGCTGGTGCGATAGATAGTCTCACCAGCCTCCGTGAAGACACCTTTTATCTGCTTGTCCAGCTCGTCACGATCTGTGATGATGGCCACGCGGGCGTTCGGGTTGTTTTCCAGTATCCACTTGGCGAGCAGTACCATTATGATGCTCTTGCCGCTGCCCTGAGTGTGCCAGATGATGCCGCTCTTGCGCTCGCCTACGTGCTTATGCGCCGCTTTTATTCCAAAATACTGGTGCACTCGCGGCAGCTTCTTCCTGCCGCCATCAAAGAGCACGAAGTCGTGCATCAGCTCGATCAGCCGGTCCTTGCGGCACATCTTCAAGAGATATTTATCCAGCTTGTAGCGGCGATCGTCCTCTTCGTCCTCTTTCCACCGAAGGAAATACTTCTCCTCCGTGCCGATGGTGCCGTATTTCAGACCTTCCGTGTTGTTGCCTGCGAATATGAACTGCACCGTGCTGAAAAACCACTCGTTGAACTCGGGCTGCTGGTTAGAGAGGGTCTGACGGATGCCGTCGCCGATGGACACGGAGCTTCGTTTCAGCTCCAGCACGCCGACGGCTATGCCGTTGACGTAGAGCACAACATCGGGCCGCCGCTCCTGGTTGCCTTTGAGGGTTACTTCTTCGGCGATGGCAAAGTCGTTTTTCTCCGGCTCCTTCCAGTTGATGAGGTGGACTGTTTCCGTGACCTTTCCCACCTCGACCTTTACCGGGACGCCGTAGCGCAGTAGATTGTAAACGGCCTGGTTGTTGCCGTAGAGATTGCGGCTGTGGCTATGTTTGTTCGCCTCGGTGCTCAGCTTGTAGAGCGCCGCGCCGATCTGCTCATGGGTATAGCCGTTTCTGGTCAGATAGGAGATCAGAAGACCTTCCTCGATGTTGCTGTTGTCGTAGCGGTCTGTCCAGTCGCCGAGATAGCGATAGCCCAGCTCATGGCGGAACAGGGCGATTACGCGGTTTTGCGTGGCGCGCTCTGGTTGAAGGATGTTGCTCATTTCAATATCTCCCAATGGCCCGCCTTGGTGGGCCCGACGTGGCGAATCAACCCGGCTGATTTCATCTTTTCCATGTGATACTTGACGCCGTCCGCGCTAAGGCCTATCCTGGCAGCCAACTCCTTGCGTGTGATGGTTGGCTGTGCGCTGAGCAGCACGAGAATTTTTTCTTGGGTAGTTTCTGGGGTAGTTTCTTGGGGAATCTCCGCCTCTGCTACGGTCTGTCTGACCCTAAACGGAAACACCAACCACAAACCTGTCTGTTCATATTTTACCTCCGGCTCAGGTGTACCCGCTTCTTTGCAGGATTCGATGATCCGTTCGATGCCACGGCCCCAGGCTTCTATCATCCCTGAGCGGAAGAACACATTGGCGATATCCGGGTTGAAGGGTATAGAGGCATGTTTGCCCAGCAGTTTTTCAACAGTCCAATCGAGGGGCAGTTCACCAGGATTCCAGATCATCAGCTTATCCGGATACACGCTTATCTGGATGGGGGTGCCACAAGTGTAATCTTTGTGAACCACGGCATTGAGAACCGCTTCACGTAGCGCAGGCATGGGCAGCGGCCAGGTCTCAATGCGTTGCAGCCCGTCGTAAGTAATCCAGGCTTTCAGGTACTTGGCTTTCAAGATCTCGATCGTGCGGCTCACCTGCGTAATCAGGGTGCCCGCCACTTCGTCCTGATAACGCAAATCGACGTTGTTTTCAAAATAGCCAATTTTCACATACGACCCGGTGAAGAATCGCGTCGGCTCCGGGTGAAACAACAGAACGGCGGCATGGGTTAGATAACGGCCTTCCACCAGGTGCAGTTTCTCAAGCAAAGCCTGATCCGACTCATCCAGCACATTGTCCGGCAAGCGTTGGCTTTTTTGGGCCCGTCGGCGGAAAGTTTTCAGGGCGCCGGCGTCCAGATCGGCCAGCGTCACCCCCGGCAACGGGGTGCCGTCCCAGGTTCGCCCGTGTTTATGCAGCAGAAATCGATCCAGCGCCGCACCTTTCAGAAATTGATTGGTGCTGCCGCTGCGGTAGTAATACTCGCCCTT
>RPOO01000254.1 GCA_003857025.1 Methanothrix sp. | reverse complement strand
CCTGGTGCTCCTGGATGCGAACTGGGACGGGGCGAAGAGATACCTCAAAGAGAATATGGGCAAAGAGGTAGTTGTAGGAGGCATAGCCGGAAGGCTGACTCATTTCTTGATTGAACCCTTCATTCCCCATGAAGGCGAGTTTTATGTGGCCATCAGCTCCAGCTCGGACGGAGACAACATATTCTTCTCTCCTGAGGGCGGCGTATCCGTGGAGGAGAATTGGGACAAAGTGGTGCAGCTGCACGTCAACGTCCTTGAGGGAATCGACAGCATAGATATCAAATCTAAGCTGCAAAAGAGCCTGGCAGGCCAGATCGACGCTGTGGAGAAATTCATTCGGGCGCTTTACAAGTTCTATGCAGAGACGGGCTTTGCATATTTGGAGATCAATCCTTTCGCCATTCATAACGGCGCCGTCGTGCCTCTGGATATGGTTGCAAAGCTGGATGATGCCGATGAATACTGGCAAAGGAAGCGCTGGAACGGCCTAATCTTCCCGGAGCCCTTCGGAAGAAGCCTCTCCAAGGAGGAGCTTTTCATCAAGGAGCTGGACTCCAAGACCGGCGCATCTTTGAAGCTGACCATTCTGAACCCGGACGGCCGGGTGTGGACGATGGTGGCAGGCGGCGGCGCGAGCGTGATTTACGCCGATACCATCTGCGACCTGGGATTTGCCAAGGAGATGGCCAATTACGGCGAGTACAGCGGCGACCCCAACACGGAAGAGACTTACTATTACACCAAGACAATTCTCGATCTGATGACCCGTAAGAAGGACCCACGCGGCAAGATGCTTCTCATCGGAGGCGCTATCGCCAACTTCACGGACGTGGCTAAGACCTTCAAGGGCGTGACTATGGCCCTGGAAGAATATCAGAAGAAGCTGCAGGATACGGGCGTCAAGATTTATGTGCGCAGGGGCGGCCCCAACTACGAGCAGGGCTTGAAGCTCATGCGCTCTTTGGGCAATCGTCTGGGCGTGCCCATTGAGGTTTACGGACCTGAGACCCACATGACCAGAATCGTTCCCTTAGCCCTGGAGGGTGCATCTCAATGAGCAGGAAAGACTACATTCTCTTTGATAGGAATACCAAGGCTTTCGTCTACGGCTATCAGACCAATGCCATCCAGCGCATGCTGGACTTCGACTACATCTGCAAGCGGGAAAGCCCGAGCATCGCAGCCATCATTAATCCCAGCCGCGCCGGAATTCACAAGGCGTTCTGGGGCACCAAAGAGATTCTCTTGCCCATGTACAAGACCACTGCTCTGGCGGCCAAGGCTTATCCGGATGCGGATGTAATGGTTAACTTTGCCTCGCACCGCTCCGCTTTTGAGACCAGCATGGAGGCTTTGCAGGAGAAGACCATCCGCGTTGTGGCAGTCATTGCCGAGGGCGTACCTGAGCGGCAGTCCAGAGTCCTCGGAGCCACCGCTCGCAGCTTGAACAAGATCGTCATCGGTCCGGCAACCGTCGGCGGCATGGCGGCGGGTGCTTTCAGGATTGGGAACACGGCGGGAACCATCGAGAACATCATCGCCTCCAAGCTTTACCGGCCCGGATGCGTTGGCTTTGTCTCCAAGTCCGGCGGCATGCTCAATGAGGCTTTCAATATCATCTCCAGGAATTCCAATGGAATTTACGAGGGCGTGGCCATTGGCGGAGATCGTTATCCCGGCTCCAATATGCTGGACCACATCATGCGCTACGAAGCCAACCCAAAGATCAAGATGATCGCCTGTTTGGGGGAGTTGGGTGGTGAGGACGAGTACAGGATCATCAAGGCTCTGAAAGAAGGAAAGATCACCAAGCCCCTTGTGGCATGGGTAACGGGAACCTGCTCGCCTGTGCTGCCTTCCAGCGTTCAGTTCGGGCACGCCGGAGCCAAGGCCGATACTGAAAAGGAGACGGCTCAGGCCAAGAACCAGGCCTTCCGCGAGGCGGGAGCCTATGTGCCGACATCCTTCGACGGCTATGGCGATTCGGTTCGAGAAGTTTATGATATGCTGGTCGCCAAAGGCGTGGTCAAGGAGTTCGCAGAGCCTGAATCGCCCAGGATTCCTGCAGACTACAGCAAGGCGCTGGCAGAAGGCATCATCCGCAAGCCGACCACCTTCATTTGCACTGTCTCGGATGATCGAGGCGAGGAGCTGCTTTATGCCGGAAAGAAGCTGTCCGATGTTCTGGATCAGAAGATGGGCATCGGGGGAGTCATCGGGCTCCTCTGGTTCAAGAAGGAGCTGCCTGACTATGCAGCCAGGTTCATCGAGCTGGTCTTGCAGATCGTGGCCGACCACGGACCGGCGGTCTCCGGTGCACACAACGCCATCGTGGCTTCCTGCGCAGGAAAGGATCTCATCTCGTCATTGTGCAGCGGTCTCTTGACCATCGGCCCGCGCTTCGGCGGTGCCATCGACGATGCGGCTCGCGAGTTCAAGCACGCCAAAGAGACCGGCATAACTCCCGAGCAGTTCGTCAACGACATGAAGAAAAAGGGCATCAACATCCCTGGCATCGGTCACAAGATCAAGAGTGTCAAGAACCCGGACAAGCGCGTGCAGCTGCTTATCCAGTACGCCAAATCGAACTTCCCAAAAACGGAGCTTCTCAACTTTGCCTTGCAGGTGGAGCAGCTCACCACGGCCAAGAAGGGCAACCTGATCCTGAACGTGGACGGATGCATCGGCATTCTCTTTATTGATCTGATGGGCTCATGCGGGGCCTTCACCCAAGAAGAGATCGATGAGATCGTCAAGCTCGGCTACCTGAACGGGCTGTTCGCGCTGGGCCGCAGCATCGGCCTGATAGGGCACATCCTGGATCAGAAGCGCCTGGGAGCGAGACTGTACCGGCATCCTGCCGAGGATATCGCCTACATGATGCCCACAAGCGAAGAGATTCAGTGCAAGCGTTGAGGCTGATGCAGAGAGAAAGCAGAAGAGAGAAAAGCTAGTGGCAAGCGCCAGAGCTTTTAGGATAGAGACGCCAAAATACTATCCTGAGGCGAGAGTGCAGTGCCGACAATCAGCCAGAAGATTTTTTCCAGAGCCTCCGGTTCTGCCAGGATGGCGGAGCCGGGGGAGATCGTTGAGGCCGGGATAGACTATGCCATGTCCCATGACGGGACATCGGTTCTGGCCATCAAGGCTTTTTTGGAGATGGGATCGGATAAGGTTTGGGACCCAGACCGGGTAGTCATCCCCTTCGACCACATAGTTCCCGCCAATAACGAGATTGCGGCCACGCTGCAAAAGGAGGTGCGCACCTGGATTCGAAACCATGGAATCACCAACTTCTTTGACTGCGGATCAGGCGTGTGCCATCAGGTCTTCCCAGAGCAGGGTTTTGCTCTGCCCGGCAACCTGGTTGTGGGCGCAGACTCGCATTCCTGCACCTATGGAGCCTTCGGGGCTTTCGGCACAGGCGTCGGGGCCACGGACATGGCCGAGATCTACTCCCGCGGCAGGCTGTGGTTCAAGGTACCTGAGACGATTGCGATCAAGATCGTCGGGACCCTCAAGCCCTTCATTTCAGCAAAGGACATCGCCCTCATGGTAATCGGCAAGCACGGCTCAGACGGGGCGACCTACAAGGCTGTGGAGTACATCGGCCCGGTCATCGAAGATATGAGCATTTCCGGCAGGATGACGCTCTGCAATCTTGGTGTGGAGATGGGAGCCAAAGCATCAATTGTGCCGCCGGACGAGAAGACCGACGCATGGCTACGGGGCCGGGCCCGGCAGGCTTACCAGCCGGTCCGGTCGGACCCGGACTCCTACGATTACGAGTTCGAGTACGACGTCACAGATCTTGAGCCGCAGGTGGCCGTGCCCTTCCGGGTGGACACCGTTAAGCCGGTTTCGGAGCTGGAGGGCCTGGAGATCGACCAGGTCTTCATCGGCACCTGCACCAACGGCAGGCTGGAGGACCTGGAAGTTGCAGCGCGTATCTTGAAGGGCAGACAGGTCAAAGTAAGGACTCTGATCATCCCGGCCTCGCGGGAGGTTCTCCTGGAGGCACTGCAGAAGGGCATCATCGAGACATTGGTTCAAGCCGGGGCCATGATCGCCCCGCCGGGGTGCGGCCCGTGCCTGGGCGCGCACATGGGCGTCCTCGGCGAAGGCGAGGTCTGCCTGTCCACGTCCAACCGCAACTTCCCCGGAAGGATGGGAAGAGCCGGGCGGGTTTATCTGGCGTCACCGGCAACTGCGGCCTTTGGCGCAATCAAAGGCTATTTAGCCAGGCCTGAAAAATTGGCAGCAGACACGACATGAAGTTCGACCTGCACATTCACTCCAACTATTCAGATGGCCGCGCCGGCGTAGTGGAGATCATCGATGCAGCAGTTCGCAGGGGCCTGGACGGCATCGCCCTTACCGATCACGACACCACGCGGGGTATTCCCGCCGCCCGCAGGTACATCGATGAGCAGAAGCTCGACCTGATCCTCATCCCCGGCGTGGAGGTCACCACATCGGAGGGCCACCTCCTCGTCCTGGGCGTGGAGGAGCCGCCCCAGCGCAAGAT
>RPOO01000253.1 GCA_003857025.1 Methanothrix sp. | reverse complement strand
GTAGGCCTGCAAATTGAAGCAACCGGCGATGACCTCCATCGATCCGTTTTCCTTCAGAAATGCCATCATCTCCGCCGCCGCAATGCGGCAGGCCCGGTCCATGGGAAATCCGTAAGATCCTGCACTGATGGCCGGGAAGGCGATGCTTTGCAGATCATGCTCCAATGCCAGCGCAAAGCAACTCCGGTAGCATCTGGCCAGGAGATCGTCCTCGCCATTGCATCCGCCCTGCCAGACGGGGCCCACGGTATGAATGATGTAGCATGCAGGCAGACAGTATCCTTTGGTGATGCGCGCCTCGCCAGTCGGGCAGCCTCCGATACGGCGGCACTCCTCCAGAAGCTCGGGACCTGCGGCCTGGTGGATGGCACCGTCCACGCCTCCTCCACCTAAAAGGGAGTTATTGGCGGCATTGACGACTGCATCGACCTTTAGGGTTGTTATGTCTGCTAGCATGAGGTTGATTGCTCCGAGATGTCGAGCTGACCCTTTCATGAATGCGACTATTACCCTTGACGGAAAAAAGGTTTTCCTGAAATCTCTTGGATTCTGAGCATGATTCTTGTGTAAGGTTTTTGATTATTATTTGCCTAGCCCTCCTCGGCTAAAACTGGTCTCTTGAGATCCTAATGAGATATCGATTTCGCTTCAAGTTCAATAGCATCAGGCACGGCATTCATCCCGATCCCTGAAGGGTGCGGGTTTTCTGCCTGCTTTTTAATGGGGCAAGAGGGCAATGAATCACTGACACCAAACAAGGAGTGCTTAATTATGTTCAGAGAGACGCAAAGGATTTAATTTACCAAGACAAATTGATGCATACGCTCACAAAAAAAAGAATTGGAGATCCTAAGGCCCTCAAATGGCCTGGATCTCCTCGCGTGTGGCGATCTTGACGCCCATCTCGCTCAGGACTTTCCTGGCCTT
Organism: Methanothrix sp.; assembly: GCA_003857025.1. Taxonomy (GTDB): domain Archaea; phylum Halobacteriota; class Methanosarcinia; order Methanotrichales; family Methanotrichaceae; genus Methanothrix. The sequence continues at coordinate 3,606 of RPOO01000253.1, read as the reverse complement.
GGCGATGTCGTCCACCCGCAAGATGAGCATGGCCCTTTGCGCTTTCGCCGTGACGAAGGCGTAGGCGTAGTCCACGTTCACGTTGCTCTGGCCGAGGGTGTTCACGATCTCGTACAGGCCGCCCGGCGTATCCTTCATTTCCACGGCCAGGACATCGGTCATGGAGACGGTGAAGGCGCTCTCCTTCAGAACCTTGTATCCCTTCTCCGGGTCGTCCACGACCATGCGAATGACGCCGAAGTCTCCCGCTTCCGCGATCGTGAGGGCGCGGATGTGCACACCGGCAGCGGATAGCGTCTTTGCCACCTTGGCCGTCCTTCCCGGACGATTCTCCACAAAGAGGGAAATCTGTTTAATTTCTGCCATTGAAATGCCCCACCTAAATCTTCCTGTTATCGGTAACTCTCTTGGCCTTGCCCATGCTGCGCGGGATGGTGCCGGGCTCGACCAGATCTACCTCTGCTGCTATGTTCAGCACGGCTTTTAATTCTTTTGAGACTTTCTTCTTGAGCTTCATCAGGTCGCCAATCTTGTCGGAGAAGCCCGCCGAGGTAAGCTCCACGCGCACTGACATCATATCGAGCGGCCCCTTGCGGTCGACGATTATCTCCCAGTGGTCGCCCACCTCCGGGATTTTCATGAGCACCGATTCGACCTGGCTCGGGAAGACGTTGATGCCGCGAATGATGAGCATGTCGTCCGTGCGGCCCAGGATTCTCAGGATTCTGGGGTGGGTGCGCCCGCACTCGCAGGTCTCGTTGGTCATGATGGACAGGTCGCCGATGCGGTAGCGGATGAGCGGCAGAGCGAATTTATGCAGCGTGGTGAAGACCAATTCTCCCCGTTCGCCGTCCGCCACAGGCTCGCCTGTCTTGGGGTCGATGACCTCGGTCAGGAACATGTCGCCCCAGACGTGGATGCCCTTCTTGCAGTGGCACTCCGTGAACAGGGGGCCGGAGATCTCGCTGGTGCCGTAGATGTCGTAGGCCTTGATGCCGGTGGCCTCCTCGATTCTGGAGCGCGTCTCCAGGGACCAGGGCTCGGCTCCGAAGATGCCCGCCTTGAGCTTGGTGTCGTTTCTGATGGAGATGCCCATCTTCTCCGCCACTTCCATGATGTGCAGGAAGTAGGAGGGCGTGCAGGCGATGGCGGTGGTACCGAGGTCCTGCATCAGCTCGATCTGGCGCTCCGTGCTGCCGGTGCCTACAGGCAGCACTGCTGCGCCGATGCGCTCTGCGCCGTAGTGTGCCCCAAGGCCGCCGGTGAAGAGGCCATAGCCGTAGGCCACCTGCACCACATCGTCACTGCCAAGGCCGATGGACGTGAAGGCTCTGGCCAGCGACTCGGACCAGGTCTCGATGTCGCCCTTGGTGTAGCCGACGACCGTCGGTTTGCCGGTGGTGCCGCTGGACACGTGATAGCGCACCACCTGGCTCTTGGGGGCGCTGAACATGCCGGTAGGGTAGTTGTCCCGCAGGTCTACCTTGCGGGTAAAGGGCAACTTCGTGATATCTGCAAGGGTCTTGATGTCGCTTGGCTCGACGCCCGCCTCATTGAATCTTCTCCGGTAGAATGCAGAATGATCGTAGACGTAACGCACAATGGACTTTAGCCTATCCTCTTGAAGGGCATGCAGATCTTCCAGAGGCATGCGCTCGATATGCGGGTCCCAATAACCAGACATTGATGATCAACCTGAGGCAATGAACACGCGGATGGATAAAAAGCAATCGATCAATTAATCGATCGCAGAGGGATGAAAACTCTGCAGGTACACCGCTTCAGCCATTTTTCTTCGTAAAGATTTATATCCATTATCGCATTGTTCCATGCAATTCTGGAGGGAGTGTGGCGGCATCGTTCACGGTCTGCAGCGGGATAATCGGCGTCGATGGCTGCCCGATCATAGAGCATCGGCAGGAGTGCCGCCCAAGATGATTCGCTTAAAAGTGTTCGTCAGTTCCGTGCAAAAGGATATGGAGAAAGAGCGGCAGGCGCTCAAGGCCTATCTCAAGGATGACGCTTTGCTATGCCGGTTCTTTGATGTTTTCCTCTTCGAAGACCTTCCGGCAGCCGACCGCCGTGCCGATGCGGTCTATCTCAATGAGGTTGGCGCTTGCGACATCTATGTAGCCCTTCTGGGCAATGAATACGGAAGAGCGGATGAGAGTGGCCTTTCGCCCACGCACCGCGAGTTTGGCGAAGCTACACGCCCTGGCAAACATCGCCTGGTTTTCGTCAAAGGGGTAGGCGACTCTGACAGGCATCCGAAGATGCAAGCCTTGATCGAAGAGGCGGGCGCACAGTTGATTCGACGCCGGTTTCGCTCGACTGACGAGCTTCTCCCATCCGTCTATGCCAGTCTGGTGGAATTCCTGGCAGCCAAGCAACTGCTCCGGTTCGGTCACTTCGATGCCGCCTCTTGCCCTGATGCCGCCATGCAAGACCTGTCTGAAGAGAAAATACGGCTCTTCCTGGGAATAGCCCGTCGCGCCAGAGGCTTTCCGCTTTCCGAGGACACCGAGCCGGTTCATGTGCTGGAACACCTGAACCTGCTCAAGAGCGGACAGCCGACCAACGCCGCGGTTCTGCTCTTCGGCAGAGAGCCGCAGCGTTTTCTCATCTCCTCTGAGGTCAAGTGCGCTCACTTTCATGGAACCGATGTTAGAAAGCCCATCCCGTCCTACCAAGTTTACAAGGGAACCGCATTCGATCTGGTGGATCAAGCGGTGGATTTTGTGCTGTCCAAGATCAATCTGGCCGTGGGCACGCGAGAGAGAAGCACGCAAGCTCCGGTAGCCTACGAAATGCCGCCGGAGGTGGTGCGGGAAGCTATCGTTAATGCGGTTGCTCATCGCGACTACACCAGCAACGGCAGCGTTCAGGTGATGCTCTTCTCCGATCGGCTGGAGGTATGGAATCCAGGCACTTTGCCGCCCGCGCTGACGCTGGAACGGCTCAGGCAGCCGCACGGCTCGGTTCCTGGAAATCCTTTGCTGGCGGAATCGCTCTACCTCACCAAGTATATCGAACGCATGGGCACCGGCGTTGGCGACATGATTGAGCGTTGCCGGAGTGTGGGGCTGCCTGAGCCGGAATTTTCCTTGACCGACGGCTTCGTCACTACCATCCGCCGCAAGCCGGACCAGGCCATCAAAGCTGTAACCGGGCAGGCTACCCCACCAGTCACCCCACCAGTTGAGGTGCTCTTGAGATTGTTGGAATCAGGAGGAGAGATGGGCAATTTGGAGATTCGGAAAAGGCTCGGCCTAAAGGATAGGACACATCTGCGGCAGCGTTATCTTGATCCGGCTTTGACTGAAGGTTTCATTGAGCTGACTATTCCAGACAAACCTAATATAGCCGCCTGCAGAAATATCGCCTCACCGAGAAAGCCCGCGCCTGGCTTGTAGGGCCCAAACCGCGACGGAATAATTTTCTGAGACTAAAATGCTTCGGACCGACCCGACCTTGAGCTATGCAGTCGAAAAAAGAAAAGTGAAGGAATGACCAACGTGTCATCCCGGCTAACTCACACTTTAAACCTTATCCACCTCATCCTTGACCAACTTGTGCACCTCGCCGGGACTTGCCTTTCCGCGCGTC
>RPOO01000252.1 GCA_003857025.1 Methanothrix sp. | reverse complement strand
GAGAAATGCGGCCAGGACGATGATAAGCGGGATTTGCGGGATCATGAGAAAGACATCCGTCAACCCCATGAGCAGCTCGTCCGCCAGGCCGCGGAAATAACCGGAAAGAAGGCCCACCACGGTTCCGATGATGGTGGCCATGAACGCCGCTCCGAAGCCGACGATCAGGGATACACGCGTCCCGAAGATCAGCTCTGACAAGATATCGTTCCCAAGATCATTGGTGCCGAGCAAATGAGCGAAGCAGGGACACATGAATGGCGAAAACCTAAGCCAGGGATCGTATGGCGCGACGGCTCCGGCAAAGACGGCCACGATCAGGAAAAGCACAAAGAGAGCCAGGCCGATCTTGCTGGAGGCGGAGAGCGTGCTGATGGCATTATTTATGCTGCCGATCATCCTGCTCAGTCCGGCATTCTTGCTACTGACGTTCTTGCAGCTCATGCTATTGCCACCTCACGCGCGGGTCCACGCGGCTGTACAGGAGATCGGCCAGGAGATTGGCTGCAATTACCATGACGGTGATGATGAGAAACGAGCCCTGCAACACCGGGTAGTCGCGGGAGAGAAGGGCGTCGTAAATGAGGTTTCCCATGCCGTTCATGGAGAAGACGATCTCAATGAAGAGCGCTCCGCTCAGGATGAATCCGAAATCAATAGCCAGCAAAGTGATGATGGGCAAGAGCGCATTTTTGAAGATATGCCGAAATAAGATCTGATTCCCGTAAAGCCCCTTGGCGCGGGCGTAAGCTGCGTAGAGGCTTGCCTTCTCCTGGATGACGCTTCCCCTCATGATCATGTAGTTTCTGGAAGCCGAGAAGAGCGTCATCACCAGGACCGGCAGCAGAAAATGGTGAGCGACGTCCAGCCACGAGCCGGAGGAGTAGAATCCCTTCAGGGGAAAGAGTCCAAGGTAGAAGGAAAAGACGTAAAGCGCCAGCAGCGAAAGAAAATAGGGTGGCGTGCAAAAGACAGTCAGGACCAGGGCCGTCTCAAGCTGCCCGGCGGCTTCCCGCCTCTTCCAGCCGGCCAGAGCGCCGAAGAATGTACCGATGACGGCCCCCAGGATAAGAGAAGGAACCGAGAGCAGAAGCGTCCACTTCATGCGGGATAGGATGGCGCTCGAAACCGGTGAATGGAGATGATAGGAATATCCGAGATCGAGGTTAAGGAGGCTCCACCAGTAGTAGAGATACTGCAAATGCACCGGCTCGTCCAGTCCCATCTTCTCCCGAAGCTCGACGATGGTGCCGCCCGTAACATCGACGTCCTCTCCCAGGAGATTGGTGAGCGGATCACCGGGCATGGCTCGGGGAATGGCGAAGTTCAATGAGATGATGAGAAAGAAGGCCACGGCATACCTGGCGGCCTTCTTTGCGGCAAGGGGCATTTGTGGAAAGTCTCCTGTTCGTTGAAACCTGTTTGCTGAATCTGTTTATTGAAGTCTGTTTGCTGAGCCTGTTCGTTGAAATCTGTTTGTCGGAGTCCACCCGTTGAATCAATGGCTGCTAATTCAATTTTTCTGCCGATCGACCGTCAGTCAGCCAGTATCAGTCAGCCGATATGATAAATCAATCCGCCAATATCAATGGATCAGATAAAGCAAAGCGTCTTTTGTGGCAAATGATGCCCATAGTGCGCCGTCCTTTTCCTGCAACCTTCCCTCCGCCCGCAGAAAATCGATCAGCTCCGCCTGTGTCTTAATCGAATATCGGTATTGGCGCAGTGCCAGATCGACCGGCAAGGCATAGCTTCTGTCAAATATTTCCGTGCAAAACTCGCAACCCATATCCGCCAGAATATGCTGCAGGCAGATGTAATTCGCAAAAGGCTTGGAGCCGTAGGCAAATTCGCTGAGCGGCTCCGGCTCTCCCGCCCGAAAAACGATGAAAGCTCCTTTTTTCGATACATCGATCATCTTTTGAAGAAAGCCGACAATATCCTCGTCAAAGAGGCTGTAGGATGCAAGAGAATAGTCGACCTCGCCTGTTCCACCAACGAGATTCTTATCGAGCCCGTCGTCAAGAATTCCGTGTATCTCGCCTGGGCCGACATAATGCCACATTTTTTCCAGTGTCGTGATGTTGTTCAATCCCTCCTCTTTTGCCTTTTCCCGCAATACTCCAAGCTGATATGCCGACGGGTCCAAGGCAACTGTTCTCCTTGTCTTCCTGGAGACGGGAAGGGCAAAAGCGCCCGTCCCGGCTCCGATATCGAGGAATGTTGATCCGGCAGGAATAAAGGAGGAGATCCTCTGCAAGATCGCCCCCGGATATCCAGAATAGCTTAGAATCCGGTCATAGACGGCGTAGCTTCTCCAAAATTGATCGTCGGAGATCTTCTCATCCGCCAGAACATGCTTATAGCTTGTCTTTTTTACAAAATCCCTCCACGATTCCGTCCAATGGCTCATCTCTAAGCCTTCTCCACAGCCAGGAAGTTATCTACGTTATAAATGCCGTAGAGCGGATCGGAGTACCAGCCCTTGAATGCCTTGTTGTAAGGCGTCTCGACCTTGTTCCAGTAAAGCGCGATGCTGGGCAGATTCTCTGCATAGTAGTCCTGCAACTGGTGGGCGTAATCCTTGAGCTGATCGTCGCTGGTGGCGGCCAGTATATCGTCGCACAGCTTCAGGAAGGTCGGGTCATCCAGCACGTGCAAGACACCCTCGCCGGTCCTGCGGGAGTCGAAGTAGCCGGTTCCCCAGTTGGCGTGCATGAGCATTCCCCAGGGCGTGCTGCGCGTCACGGTCAGGTCATACTCGTAGGCATCCTTCTGCTTGATCCAGGTGCTGGAGTCGACGGTCTTAATCTCGGAATCCATCCCTACCGCCTTCAGATACTCGACCAGCAGCTCGGTCACCCTCTGGTAGTCGTTTCTGGTGAGCAGGACGAGCTTGATGTCCTTTCCGTCCTTGCCTTCCAGGATGCCGTTCGAGTCGGAGTCCTTGTATCCGGCATCTGCAAGGATCTTCTTGGCAGTCTCCAGGTTGCAGCGCAGCTTCTCGGTCTCCTTGTAGTCCATCATGGCCGGAGGCACAAATCCGGCATTCGGGACCTGGCCGAAGTCGAGGGCATCAAGCTTCAACAGCTCGCTGCAGTTGACTGCATAAGAGAGCGCCTTTCTGAACTCAAGGTCGGACATCGGTTCCTTCTTCAGGTTCATGCCGAGGAAGATGAGGCCGATATTGTCCTTTTCCATGAACTCGAAGTTGCCGGTATCCTTGAGCTTCTGGACACTGGTGTAAGGATAGGTTCCCGCATACTTGTAATAGGCATCCACGTCGCCCTTCTCCAGGGCCAGCGAGAGGACGTCCATGTTGCTGTAGGTGTGAATTTCAAGGGAATCGATCTTCGGAGTCGCGCCCTTCCAGTAGGGATTCTTCTTGAAGTAAATCACACCGGCGGCAAGGTCGGTCTTAGTGATGGTGAAGGGTCCGAAGCCAACAACCTCGCCCTCGTTGGTGAACTCCACCGGATCGTCGATCTTCTCCCAGATGTGCTTGGGAAGAATGGTGTAGGTGGCAAACTCCAGGTTCAGCCGGGAATAGGGCTTGTTGAGCTTGAATACAACGTCATTTCCGTCAACGGAGATATCCTCGATGGTCGTCTTCATCCATCCAGCAGCAGGATACTTTTCCGCCAGGTAATCGAAGGTAAATTTGACATCCTCAGGAGTGAGCTTCTGGCCGTCGCTCCAGTACAGGTCTTCGTTTATGGTGAATTTCCATGTCTTGCCGTCCGACGAGACCTCGCTATTCTTGGCGGCAAGTCCCACGATGCTTCCATCCGCGGCCATCTTCATCAGAGTCGGATTGGAGAGGTGCGAGAAAACGCCCATGTTGGTGTCGCCAAGCAGGCTGGCGGACTTAACCACATTCGGCGTTCCTATCTTCAATAAGATTCCGCTGGAATTGTCGGCTCCCGAGGCCGCCATTCCCAGGATGAGGACGGCGAAGAGCAGAGCAAGGGCAGCTTGAGATAATGCCTTTGGTATGATTATTTTCATTATTCGTCTCTCCTTTTTTGCTACTAAATTTCATAATTTATATAAGAAATTTGTGGCATGAAAATATTGATATGACTTAATAGATTATTTGTTCATTTGATTATTACTTTAGCTTAATATTGCTCCGTTTGTTTGTTTTATCAATTGGCCAGATTATTTATGCTCAAAGCAAAATCCTCAGATTGATGCGCTCTGCAGACAGCAAAGATGCCGAATCGACGACCGAGTCGATGGCCGGATCAATTAATAACTCAATGATCGAAAAGATGATTGATGCCGTCAAGGCCATGTACGAAGACGCCGATCCCGCCCATGATTTTTCCCATATCATGAGGGTCTTTCACAACGCAAAAATCATCGGAGGGAAGGAAGGAGCTGACATGCAGGTGCTGCTCCCGGCATCTCTGCTGCACGACGCGTTCGCCGAGCCCAAGAATTCAAAATCGATTGAACAAGGCGCGTCCCTAGAATTGCAATCAAACCTCAGATCAGATCGCAAAAAAGCGGTCGACGATCTGCTGATGGAAAATGTTGTCTCGGCAAAGGCCAGAGAAGAGG
>RPOO01000251.1 GCA_003857025.1 Methanothrix sp. | reverse complement strand
TTTTCTCTTTTCACCGGCGGGGGTTTTATGCACGGGATCTAGTTCTATGGCAATTTATTTAAGTTTTATGAAAGTGTCATAGAACTTAGGCAGGAAATTACAGGTTATTACTTACTGCCTTATATTCAAGAATCAATGACCGCCATGTTGCCAGCATGGTTTTATCTCGTCTCGATGGAGTAGGCCCGTAAGCTGGCCGGGCCGATGATCTCCGGCTACAACCGCAAAATCGATTTTTAGAGGCATCACACAGATTAATCCAAATGCTTCATGAAAAAAGCAGATAGAGGTGGTAATAATCCTCTATGCCCTTATTTTTCGTCTCAATCAATCCAAGTGCTCATGTTCTCCTAAGGCTTAGGGTAGAAAAAGGCTCCTTTGTTCTTGACATCGTAGTCTAAGCCCATCATATTCACATACTCCTGATGAGCTGCCTGTGGATCGAGATCCGCAAACGTGTCAGGATAGAACCACTTGGCAAGCGCAAGCAGTGCAGACGGATAATTTGGTGTAACTGCATAGTCGTTTGTGATTATGTACACCCTATCATTCTTCACAGCCGAGATATTGTCAAATCCAGGAAGACTCCGGATCTGCTGGGCATACTTCTGGATAAGGGTATCATTCAAATTCTCATATGGCCTGATTCCAGCACCCATAGCACGACCAACAATCACATCTGGGTTTTGCGAAAGCACCCATTCCGTCTCGATCTCCCCATACTCCATTGCAGTATCCTCGTATTTTGGAATGTGCCCTGCAGCAATATTCACACCACCAGCCATCTCGACGAGCTTGCTTGCAGCATGGCCGGTTCCTATAGCCGTCCTGGAAACAAGAGGCTTATCGCCTTCAGGAGAACTCTCCAGGTAGACACGAACTTTTTTGTCATCAGGAATGCTTTTCACATTGTCCTCGACCATAGACAGGCATTTATCATGCCATTTCAGATACTGCTCTGCCTTGTCCCTGGCCCCAAAGAGGTATCCAAATAGCTTGACCTTCTCTCTCATAGCATCAGGACCAAGGCCGCTGCACTCACAATCGAACTTCAGTATCTTCACATCTGTTGGAACCTTGTCGTCCAAAGCTTCCTTCTTTGGGTAGAATGTATAGGCTACAATGGCATCCGGCTTGGACTTCAGAACCGCTTCTACATCCGGCTCTCCTCCATTTCCGATGCTCTGAACCCTGGATAGCTTCGGAAATCGATTGGGCTGTTCGGCAAAAGTGTCCCTGACTCCAACTACTCTATCATCGACGCCCAGGAGCTGCAGTATCTCTGCGCACTGATGGGTGTAGATCACAAGCCTCTCTAATGGCTGCTTGACTGTAACGGTCCTGTTGCCTGAATCGATTATCGTGATCTCTTTCTGAGTGCCATTGATTATGCTCTTTACTTGATCAATGTCGCTTTGATCGATTTTTCCGTTAAGGTCGGCATCTGTTAGCTCTGTGGCCTTCTCTTTTCCATCAATTATTCCCTGAATATAGGCCAAATCCTGCTCATCTATATTCTCATCCATATTGGCATTGCCGAAGATGTGAAGGATATATCCAGCACTGTTGTCACTGCCTGTTTTTGCATCATTTGCTCCAAGAGCAAATGCACTGCATAACACAAGCATCACGCATGCGGAAATTAGCGTTAGATCTCGTTGTCTCATCATTTTCCCTCCTGCGGCCATGACAGGCCGACGCGATCTACTTATAGATCTAATATTACTTTTTAAGACTAAATTGAACTATTTATCTACCCTTCGGTCTACCTAAAGCTTATGATTATTATAATTTTATAGCACTTTTTAGAATCACTTTATGATAGTATAGAATTTTATAAGGCCGTCAGATTCCGGTCTCCACTGGAAATAGAATAATTAAAAGGTAGATAAAAAAGAGTAAGCTATCCCGCCTGCCCCTCGTTCGCCTTCGTTAAGATCGCCTTTACATCGTCGAAGTATTCCGGCTGGCTCATCTCCTCCAGCTCCTCCGGGGTGAAGTACTCCTGCCAGGATTTGGGATGAACCACAAGAACCTCTCGTCCGTTCTTCACGGCATTCTCAACATGCACCATCCCCGCTTTCTCCAGCCTGCGGGCCGCTGCATAGGTCTTGCCGGGGGTCCAGCCCATTTCCTGAGACAACTTAAACATGTTCTCGCCGGGCAGCCTCTCTATCTTGTCGTAAAGCTCAAGATCGGTATCAATGCCCTTTTCCTTAACAGCATCGATGGCATGATGGATGCTCTTCCCGCGCATGAGGATGTATACATGCTAGAAGCTATTTAAAACAGATGAAAACGAAATGCGATATGAAGAGGAGAGGGGCCAGGGTCGGTCTCCGCCTCATTTTTCGCCCTGGTCTTCACGTCATCCAGAAAAAGGCAGGCAGGGGCTCTGGATCTATCCCGAAAGGCTGCCGCAAGCTGAATCCGTTCTCTAGGCGGCCTTATCTCAGCTTCTCATGACCAGAGGCACGGTAGAACGCCAACTCTCTTGATCCAGGGCATCCTTGCGCCTTGGATTTAGCAATAATATAAAATTATCCCTAAAAAATCACCGCATCGAGGAGGCGGTGGGCCTGGGTGCGAGAATACGGGAAGGGGAGACAGAGTTCTGAATGAGAGTATTTGATTCTGAAAAACTGAAAGCGGGAGCTGATTTTCAGATCCGATTTTAATAAACCTTGCTTTGAAGAAAGGATTTGCTTTAGCAGTTTAATAGTAATTAATGTTACTACGTAGTCGTTTTGAAGAAATAGTTATATATGATTAAAAGATGTATAAATCAAGAGGGATTATAATAAAGCAATTTGACGTTAAGGTACTGGATGAGAATGATCAAGAATTCATTAAAGCGCTGCAAAGCCTGAATATTCCAAGAAACATGGCTGCACTGATAACCTATCTAGCGAACGTAAACGAAGCAAGCACCAGGGAAATCGAGATCGGAGCAGGCCTGAGACAACCTGAAGTAAGCTCAGGCATACGTACAATGCACGAAAATAACTGGATCACTGAGCGCTGTATCAGGATAGAAGGAAAAGGCCGTCCTACAAAAATATACAAGCTCAGAGTGCCCATCGAGAAGATAATACAGCATTACGAGAACGAAAAAAAGATTGAGGCGGCCAAGATTATGCAAGCCATTCAGAGGCTTCGAGAGATAGCCTCGACATGATTTCGTTCGCCAACTATTTTCAGGTACAAGTACACCGCTTCAGGATCAAGCTTTGTTCCGCCCATCTCGCCACCACCGCGGCGGAAAAAGTGCCAGAGCAAGAGCCTCATTAAAATATCATTTTCTCACCCAAAACATCTCCGGCCACAACTCAATCTCTTCCGGCCTGCTCTCCTCTCCGAGCAGGCTTTCATCGGACAACCTCTTCTGGATCATGTCCTCCACGTCTGATGGACTGGCGCGGAAGACCTCCGCCAGGATCTCTTTGGCAGTCTGGAGTTCAATAGCTTTTAAGCTGGCTTCATCGAGAGTTAAGCCGGGTTTTACCTGATGCTTTTGCGACCGCAATAGACGCTCAAGAACTCCTGCCATAGAATACCCATACTACATGTAAAGTTAAGTACTTTTGCCGGAAAAAGATATCAATAAACCATTTTTACATTATAGAAAGTATGAATAAGATACAAATAGAAAAATGATGCCCTGTAAAGGCCTTACAAAAACTGATCAATTTTACCAAGTGAAGCCCACATTAGACTGATAACCATTAGATCTTAAATCGATATCAATCGACAGTTTTTACGTAAAATGTAAAATCTTAAATCTCGCGAAGAATAAAGCCAGTAGATGCTGTTTCTTAACCTTCTCTTGACCTTCTCGTTTTTACATCTAGTACTAAATGCTATGTAAAATCTATGCCAAATCGGGCTTAGATTTAGGGCTTAATTAAGGAATTACGGGTTATCTAGCCTCCTCCCTCCATGAGATTTTACGTTTTACGTAAACTCTTACTCGATCACCAGAGCGTCCTTGACGCGCACCCTGAGCTTGAGAACTTTTTCGCCTCTTTTTCCACCAGGCCGACTAATGACCTCGAAAACACGCTTGTCAAGTTTATTGACCATCTGAGAGAATTGGGACGGGTTTAATTCCAAGTCATCTTGAAGCTGCTTAAAAGTCCTCGACCCGCCGTTGCGCTTCAGGATTTCCTTCAGCTTTTCGATCCTGGCCTGTGTCTTCTTGCCTGGAGCCTTTGGCACTTCCTTCTGCACATTTTTCTCCAGGCTTGATAAATCATCTTCAATGGCCGCAACACGAGACGGCAAACTCGCTAAAACCTCTCTTCTTGTCTTCCATGTTTTGCGGAGGAGGGGAATGTCTTCCGGCTCTGGAGCTGGGCCATGGTAGATCTCCTCCAGGGCTTCTAAGCTCTTGACCATACCTTTGAGGTCCTTGACCTCTTGGGTAAGGTCCTGAAGCCCTTTCAGGATAGCCTCCAAAGTCTCCAGTGGGACCAAAACTGCTGCGGTCTCAATTGATGATGGTTCTTCTTTCGTGGGAAAAACCTTTATAGCTTGAGCTACTTCTTTCATGTGCGGTTTTCTCCTTAATCAGGGGC
>RPOO01000250.1 GCA_003857025.1 Methanothrix sp. | reverse complement strand
GAACCTCAAATGACATTTTAATGCATTTGTCCAAGAAAATCCCGTTATTTCAATGATAATCCAATGATAGCACTATATTTATCCAAGATATAGCTGCCCAAGATAGTTGCTCAAGAAATCTCTATGCAAAAAAATTGGGCTAAATGTAATTCTTGCCGATCACGCCACTTTATGGATTAAGATGGTTATGCGCTCCGTCTCGGATGCTCCGATATTCACGGTTGCAGATCCTTCATGCGCCGGGCGCTGTCTGGCAACTCCGTCCCATTTTACGTTGAGCGTGTGTTGGCCTTCGGGTACATCTCCCACCCAGCAATTCCGTCCGATGGCTGCGTTGTAGGTGGTCGATCCAATGCGATGCGACCAGTCATCGAGGTATATGATCGCATTGTTGATCGGCATATTATATTCATCAACGGCATAGACAATGCAATTGGTGGCCGTGGCGGAGCCTGCCAGCAGCATGAGAACCAACATAAGAATTATCAATATGTTTCCATGATTCATATCTATAACTCCACAATATTAGTATATAAAGTTTTTTTAATTTTATTTTAATACGAATATCCTATCTCTCGGTTGTGTTTAGGTGAGTATGTCATCGTTCAAGTGCAAATCTTGGACCTAAAACTATATCCTTTCTCTTTCCTATGTTATGTGCATTTGAGGGTAATCTTATGTCCGGCAACACCTTTGGCACACTGTTTCGCATCACCACCTGGGGAGAGTCGCATGGCCGCGCGGTGGGCGTGGTTGTGGACGGCTGTCCAGCAGGTTTGGATCTGGCCGCGCAAGACATCCAAAAAGATCTGGACCGCAGGCGTCCCGGCCAGAGCAGGGCCTCCACGCAGAGGAAGGAAGAGGACTGCGTGGAGATCCTGTCTGGTATCTTTGAGGGCAGGACCACCGGCACGCCCATCTCGCTTGTGGTCTGGAATAAGGACGCCAACTCCAGCGCCTACGACGCCCTGCGGGACAGGCCGCGCCCCGGCCATGCCGATTATGCCTATCAGATGAAATATGCCATTCGCGATCATCGAGGCGGCGGCCGGGCCTCGGCTCGCGAGACTGTGGGCCGCGTGGCGGCAGGGGCCATCGCCAGAAAGCTGCTTGCCCAAGAAGGAATCGAGATCTTGGGATACGTTGCCGAGCTTGGCGGGATCGAGGCAGAAATCATCCCTTCCGAGATGGATGAATTGAAGTCCAAGGTCGAATCAAATCCCGTTCGCTGCCCGGATCTTGTGGCGGCCCAAAAGATGCTGGAGCTTCTCGATCTGGTCCGATCGGAAGGCGACAGCCTGGGCGGCCTGGTTGTGCTGTCAGCGACGGGCGTGCCTGCGGGCCTGGGCGAGCCGGTTTTCGATAAACTGGATGCGGATCTCGCCAAGGCGCTCATGAGCCTTGGTGCCGTCAAAGCGGTGGAGATCGGCGCAGGTTTTGAGTGTGCCCGCTTGCGCGGCAGTGCGATGAACGATCCGCTGGTACAAATGGACGGCAAGGTCGGGTTTGAGAGCAACAACGCAGGCGGCATTTTAGGCGGCATCTCCACCGGGGCTGCAATCGTCTGCAGGATTGCCGTTAAGCCGACGCCTTCCATCGCCAAGCTTCAGCATACGGTTGACCTCAAATCGGGCGAAGCTGCGGAGATAGAGATCCGGGGCAGGCACGATCCGGCCATCCCGCCCAGGATCGTGCCCGTCGCCGAGGCCATGATGGCCCTGGTGCTGGCGGATCATCTCCTGAGGAACAGAGCCGCTCGCGTTGCTTGATAAAATGCGATGCAAAAAAAGCGGACTTTCCGGTTGGCCGGGTGGGCTTTGGCCTTCCGGCTCTTGTTTATGAATTCTTCAACTCTTCCTCATCAAAAAGAAAAATCTCCTCGACGCCCGCTTGCAGGGCGCGGGCAATCTTGCAGGCCAGCTTGAGGGATGGATTGTACTTTCCCTTCTCCAAGAACAGAATTGTCTCCCGGCGCACTCCCACTAGTTGCGCCAGCTCTTCTTGGGTGAGGTCGTGCCTCGCTCTCAGCTCTTTTATGCGCGTCTTCATGCCGGCTCCACATCGCCCTTATGTTTGAAGTAAGCCAGAAAGACGACTGCGCTCAGACTCATAACCCAGGCGACCGCCTCCAGCGTCGTCTGAGCGGGAAGAGCAAAAAGACCGAGGTAGCCACCCGCAAGCAGGGCCGCAAGGAATATTATCGTAACCATCCAGGAGCAGGAAACTCCTCTGGCCCAGATCTTCGCTGTCCGCTCATCATGTTCCGGTTGATCGCCGGTCCGCCAGCGTATCACGAACGCCAAGACGATGACGGTCACTCCTGCGATAACGATTGAACCGGCATTGTAACCCATCATAGATAGGAGCACGCCGACAAATGTCAGGATCGCTCCCAAAGACATGCGTATCAGGAATCTATTCTTCATGTTTTTTCCTCGTTAGCATAATCCGTTTTGCTATTCGCGCTCTGGTCTGTGTTCGATTGATGTGCGAGCGTTCCTTCTAACGTTATGCAATTCTAACTTTTTAGATATATAAATGTTATCTATAACTAACATTTAGTTATCTAAAAATAACATCTGATCCTGTTCCACTACTGCAGAATAATTCTCAAAAAGAATGGCTTCAGCTCCAACCTCAGCTTTTATAGATCATAATCCGGATAGTATAACACATGCCCAAGGAATTCCGCACCCTCATCCCCCTGGAAGAAGCCAGATCGATCGTCCTCAGCCATGCTCCCCGTCCCGGCATGGAGGCCGTTCGCTTGCCCGAGGCCGCAGGCCGCGTTTTGGCGGAGCGAATCGTCTCAGGCATGGATGTTCCGGGTTTTGCTCGCGCTTCCATGGACGGCTTTGCGGTCCAATCCGAGGACACGCTGGACGCTAGAGAGGACAGGCCGATTCCCCTCAAGCTGGTGGGCAGCGTTCCCATGGGCGCGAAACCGGAGGTTCGGGTGGGGCGGGGTGAGGTCGCCGAGGTCTCGACGGGCTCCATGATGCCGCCGGGGGCCGATGCAGTGGTCATGATCGAATACTCCCAGGCGGAGGGCGACCGCGTCCTCGTGCGCAGACCCGTTTATGGCAGCGAGAATGTTCAGGCAGCGGGCAGCGACATTTCTCTTGGCGAGGTCGTGCTCTTTCCAGGCACCAGGCTTGCAGCTCGCGAGATCGGCGTTCTGGCGGCGCTGGGGCGGGAGACCGTCCCGGTCCGGCGTCTCAGAGTGGGCGTGGCCTCCACCGGCAACGAGCTGATCCGGCCCGGATGCCCACTTGGCCTGGGCCAGATCTACGACATCAACTCTTATACTGTAGCCGTGGCCGTGCAGGATTGCGGGGCAACTGCCATCAGGTACGGCATCCTTCCCGATGTGCAAGAAGAGATGGCAAGAGTCCTGCAGAAAATGGCCTCCGAATGCGATCTCATCCTGGTGAGCGGCAGCACATCCGCTGGAGCGGGCGACATGGTCTACAAGGTTCTGGACAACGTGGGCGAGACGATCTTTCACGGCGTGAACCTGAAGCCGGGCAAGCCCACCATCTTCGGCCTGATCGACGGCAAGCCCTGCCTTGGATTGCCAGGCTATCCCACCAGTGCCCTGACCGTCTTCGGAGAGCTGGCTGCCCCGTTCATCCGCCAATCGTTGGGCACAAAGGCACACGGCTATGTAACAAAGGGCCAGCTGGCCGGCCCCATTCGGACGGAAGGCCGCCAGCAGATGCTTGCGGTCGGCATCTCCCGCGGGCAGGTTTACACTGTGGACAAAGGCAGCGGCTCCATCACAACGCTTGCCGGGGCGGATGGAGTCATGGAGATCCCATCCGGCATCGAGTACCTGGAAAAAGGCACGGCGGTCGATTTGAACCTGTTCTCCGAGCTTGAAGTCCCCGATCTTGTCGTGGCCGGGGAGAACTCGGCCATCGTCGAGAAGCTGGCGGAAAAACTGCCGCTGCAGATCCGGCTGATGAACACCGGCTCCTTGCGGGGAAGGATGTATCTGGGGGACGGTGTAGCGGATCTTGCTTGCGTCTCCGGCTTGGCTGAGGCACCGGCGGGAACGGTTTTGGTGAAAGGCTACAAGCGGGAGCTGGGACTGATCTATCGGGATGAGTCGGCTTTGCAAAACCTTGCTCGCAGCCGAATAGTGGGCTGGCATAGAGACTTTGCGCTGAAAGCGGCATTTGAGCGGATTTTGTCGGATCTGGGGCTCTCGCATCCGAAATATGTGCGAGCGGCAAAAACGCATTCCTCGGTGGCGGCGGCCATTGCCGCGGGCTGGGCGGACATGGGATTTGGCGAACGAGGGGCGGCAGAGGACGCGGGGCTTCGCTTTAAACCTGTCATGAATGATGAGATTTTGTTTCTGGCAAGGTCGGGGTGGCTGGAAGATCAGGCGGCAAAATCCTTCATTTCTGCTCTTCGGGACCTTTCGCGGGATTGAGGGGCGGCTTTTGCGCCGTCTTGAGCGGGGTGAAGGTCCTCATCCTTCGCTCGTAGTAGCTGAGCGGGTGGCGAATCCTCTTGCACAGCTCATCCTCGCCCGGGCAGTTGCCGTATGTGGTCATGGTGGTGCAGGCG
>RPOO01000249.1 GCA_003857025.1 Methanothrix sp. | reverse complement strand
TCGACCAGGTTCAGGGCCTGAACGCCCTTCACCTCGACGCGCGCGCCGCCTTTGATGGAGACGTTCACATCCTGGCGAATAGTTCCAAGGCCCCGCTTGACCCGGCCCGTGGAACGCAGGATCATGCCCAGGTACTGCGCGACCTCGCGGGCGTGCGCGGGAGAGACTATGTCGGGAGCGGTGCCGATCTCTACGAGCGGGATGCCCAGCCGGTCCAACGAGAAGATGAGGCTGTCGCCGTTGTCGGCCACAATGCGCGCCGCCTCTTCCTCCAGACAGAGAACCCCGATGCCGACCCGCCCCTGGGATGTCTCGACAAAGCCTTCGGAGCCGATGTAGGCCGTGCGCTGGAAGCCGGAGGTGTTGGAGCCGTCGATCACCATCTTGCGCATGGTCTGCACCTCGTCCACGATCTTTATGTTGAGCAGCCGGGCGATGACAAGCGCGATCTCCATGGCCTCGAAATTTATCTCCCGCGGCGGCTCCTCATCCGCCTCGACTAGACAGGTGGTGTCGTAGGATTTGTAAAGAAACTTGCGCGATACCAGGACCTCTTCCAGGGCCGCACGATCTATCTCACCAAGCTCGCTTCTCGAGGGGCGGAGGTAGCGGAAGAACTCAAAATTGGACTCTTCTGCCTCTCGATGTTTTGTGGGGCAGCCGCAAAAGAGCTTGCATGCGGTGTCGAGTTGCTGGTGGATCTCGATGCCGCATACCAGGCCTAAAGCGCGAAAGTCTAGCCCCTCAGACATTACGTTCGCCATCGATTAGCGTTCAGAGACCGCAGGAGGTTTAACTCTTTTGACTGCCTCCCGGATGTCCTCGGCCTTGACCGTCTTTCTCTTGGCGTGATTGGCCCAGCCGACCGCCTCGCGGGCCACCTCCAGGCCATAGCCCTCCAAAACCTCTGCCAGCGCATCCCTTGCGCCTTCGCTAACCCTCTTTGCCCCTGCCTCGCGGATGAGCCTGCTCACCGGAGCCACTGGAAGTATTGGCATTCCTTTTTCACCTCAATTGTCCGGTTTAACAGCCGGAAGAGCGAAAAGAACCGCTCTCCTGAAGCTACAGGCCGGAATCTGGCATTTATTGGACCAGTAATTCCATATATAATTTTTCCTAGCGCTTTCTTAGCATATCAGCATTGATACCATTACGATTTTAACATAATTTGCCGCGGCGTGACTTTCCATTAAGATAGAGCAGTTCAATCAAGATTTTTTGGAATTACGGCTATTCTGGACCCTCATTCTAACCATAAACCCGCCACGATGGGACGACACGAAAGTGCTGATGGGAAATGTTATTAGGCAATGGCAGCGCCCATAGAAAGGGAGGAGCGGACGATGTGCAAATACGAATGCAAGGCGATAATTTACAAGGATTTTGAGGATGTTTACGGCCCGTGCGGATGCGGCATGTTTCTGGCCACGTTGCCCATACTCCTTCCCATGCACTGGCTGACGGAAGAGAGGCCGCCCGAAGTGGAGGATCATGAATTCGGCAAGGGCTTCGACTCCAGAAGAGTCGCGGGCTTCACCTGCAATCAGGTTCTCGACCATGAGATCGACGGCGTCAATTATCTGGCTAACTTCTCCTGCTGCCGGGAGTGTGCCGAGAGGGCAGTGGCCTGTGGCTATGCCGTGTGGGCAGAGAAGCCTTATCCCATGCTGCTGCGCTAAGCCCAGGAAATGGCACAGAGCAAGAGACAAATTTGATATTGACAGCCGAATTTGCATTTGCTGGCGAACTGCGAGCGAATCGAGAATTGCAATAGTTGCGACTGACGCAAGGCTTATTTGCTGATATTTCAAAAATATTACAAAATAGTCCGGGGGAGAAAATTGCTTTACAGAGTTTATTCCACCAAGGCCTGCCCAAAATGCGAACAGCTCAAAGCGGAGCTTAAGAAGGCTGGCATCTCATTTGAGAACATGGACATGAGCACACCCGAAGCGCTCACGGAGCTGCGCGTCAATAGCGTATTCACACTTTCTGCGCCGGTGCTCCAGGCAGAGGACAACTTCTACACCGTCGAGGACCTCTTCGCCGGAGAAAAGCTCAAGGACCTGGCCGGTTTCATCAAGGGCTAAAAATTTTTGGGATTGGTCCGTTCTTTTGCATTTTGCACAGGACTTGCAGAATTATCTTTTTCACGGCAAGATTATTTCCAAGAACGCCCCTTTTCTCGGAAAGCATTTGCCCTAGAACACCCGGCCTCGCACGCGAATGATGTCGAAGACGGCGGTGCTGGCCACATGCATCACGGCGAAGGTGCCCGCCTGGATGGGGTCCGTCACTACCAGGTCGGCCTGATCGGGAACCGATCCTGCCATCTTCAGGGCGATGACGGGTATTCCCTCCGACTGAAGCTTCTTAACGGCCTCGGTGATGCGCCCGCCCATGAGCGCCCCGGCCAGCACCAGAATAGAGGCACGAGGCAGGCGGCTCACCGCACTGACGGCATCGGCGATAGCATCTTCACCGACGAGCGGAATGGTATCCACGCTGATGCGCTCGCCGCGCAGGTTATGCCGGTCGGCTTCGCTGACGGCTCCCACCGCCACCTGGGCCACCTGGGCTCCGCCGCCGATGATGATCACTCTGGAGCCGTAGATCTTCTCGAATGACTTGTGAATGGAGACCTCGACGATGGTGTCCATGTCTTTGAGATCTTCCACCATCCCCGTCGCCTCTTGGGCAGGCCCGTCGATCTCCATGTAAACCGATGCCTTGCCCTGGTTCACGCCCCGCTCTACCACGAAAAGCTGGGTGTAGACTATGTTCCCGCCCCGCTTCGCCACCACGGCTGCAATATCGCGCAGCATCCCGGGGCGATCCAGGCAGATGACATTTATGGCCGTGCTCATACGCTCAGACGTTGTATCATTAGTAAACTTTAATATGGCGAGTGAGCACTTGGAAAGTAATGGCGTTCAATCCCGAATACTGCCCCAATTGCGGCAAAGTCCTTGTGCCCAAAGGCGGCATGTTGATCTGTAAAAAGTGCAAATTTGAAAAGCCGAAGACCGCAACTAGCTCTTTTATCAGCAAGACTGAATTGAAAAAGAGTGAGATGCCGATTTTAGAAGGAAATATCCAGCTTCTCCCCACCACCAACGCCAAGTGTCCGGAGTGCGGCAACAATCTTGCTTACTGGGAAATGAAACAGACCAGAGCCGCTGATGAGAGCCCGACGCGCTTTCTCACCTGCACAAAGTGCAGATTCCGGTGGAGAAGATACGAATAGAATTTGCAATTGAATAAAGCAGTTGATATGCAGGCAGGATATTGGAATAAATGCAGGAATGATGCATTTTAGCAGGGATAAATGCATTTAGCCCCAGATAATAATAATAATAAAGCAAAAACGAATTGAATTGGGTATATCCGATCAAATGCATTGCGTAGCGGTTATTTCGTATTCTTGGCCCGGCGGCAAGCATCGAAATGGCCGCAATAAAATGGCCATGCAATCGACGGCAAAAGTAGAACGGCTGGCAGCTTTATCTATCATGCGGAAATAAGATAAAATGCGAGCCAAATTATATGAAAGCTGCAAAAGCAAAGATAGAGATAGAATACGCCAGGTTATAAAATTACCAGCAGATCAGATGAATATGAAAAATTATATAGGTAGAAGAGTTTAAGTTAAGCAAGAATGATGCATCATCTCTGAGGTGGCTCAAGGAATGTTCAAGGCGGTAATCAATGCAGAGACTCTGCGCGACGCAATCGATTCAGTCTCATCTTTGGTGGACGAAGTCAAGTTCTCCATATCGGAAAAGGGCTTGGAACTTAAAGCTGTAGACCCGGCAAACGTCGCCATGGTCTCCCTCAAGATCGGCACGGAGGCCTTCGAGTTCTTCAAGGCCGACCAGGGCGAGATCGGCGTTGATCTGGTGCGCTTGAGCGATGTCTTGAGCATGGCCGACAAAGGCGAGAACGTTCAACTGGAGCTGGATGAAGAGAGCCACAAGCTGAAGATCGGCGTGGGCTCGCTCTCTTACACCTTGAGCCTGATCGACCCCACCGCCATCCGCAAGGAGCCGCGCATCCCGGAGCTGGACCTGCCCGCCCACGTGACACTGCCCGGTGTAGAGTTGCGCAGGGCCGTGAAGGCAGCGGAGAAGGTCAGCGATCACGTAATCCTGGGCGTCTCGGACGAGGGCTTCTTCATGGAAGCCAAGGGTGACATCGATTCCCTCAAGCTGAAGATCCCGGGCACGGAGCTGTTGGGCCTGAAGCCGGGAGAAGCGAGGTCGCTCTTCTCGCTGGACTATCTGGCCGACATGTCCAAGTCCATCAGCAAGGCCGGAGAGGTTACGCTGGAGATGGGCATAGACTATCCTCTGCGCGTGCACTTCAAGCTCGGCCAGTCCGTCGAGATCAATTATCTTCTCGCTCCCCGCATTGAGCAGGAATGAGGATATCCGATTACCCTTTTACTCAAGAAGCAGCCGAGCATGTTCGCGGCTTAGGTTACTCCCTGGAGAGCCTGCTCGGTAAAACCTCTTTTAAGGGCGTGCGGGGCCGCGCCGCAGAGCGCGTGGCCGGTGCACTGTCCGGCACGATTTCCGACACAAAAG
>RPOO01000248.1 GCA_003857025.1 Methanothrix sp. | reverse complement strand
GTCCTGGCAAGTTCCAGGCTATTGCGCTTAAAAGTGTTGATCTGTTCAGCCGTCAGCGAATTCAGAATCTTGGCCATGGACTGCCACGAATGGTCGGGAGACACGACACCAACCTGCCCCCTCTCGACTATGCTTCGCATCTCGGGCAATGGGGTTATGGCTGATGCCAGTCCCGCCATGATATAGTCAAACAGCTTCTTCGGCAGAGCATAGTAATGATTCAAATTGTCGGCATCCAGCAGATGGATGCCAATATCGAATTTATTAATTGCATGCGTAATGGTATTCGGAGGGACCTGATCATGAATCGTGACCCTGTCTGGCCCTGTTTGCCGGGCCTTCCTTCGTAGAAGTTCATAATAGTCCTTGTTACTGGGCTTGAGGAGAAGATTTAAGTGAAAGCGTTCGTGCAAGTATGGCATCATTGCAATGAGCTCTTCGATACGGCGTCCCGGGATGGCTGCGCCCTGATTAACCAGTTGAATGCGGGCCGGATCGACCGGGTGATAGGGATGTTCCACGTAGAAGGGAGCATTGAGAATGAGCTCGCTTGCCATGTTAAACTGGCTTTGGTAGAGGGCAGCAATGCCCTCCGATACTGTGACCATCCTGTCGATATGACTGCGGTATTTATTGAATAAATCCTTAAGATATGGCTTGCGAACCCGGATCATCTGCGCGCTTTCTCCCTGTTCAAAATAGAATTCATGCGCATCAAAGAGCAGTCGGGTTCCACTTCCATCCACCGCTTTCGAAGCCACCGGCAGTGCATAGATATCATTGGCATGGATCAGGTCATAGGTTCCATTCCGTAAAATCTCAAGAGCCTGCGTATATTCCTTTCGTCTCCAATAATAGTATTCCCAGGCGGCCGGGTAGACATTTCCCACAAGCAGCAAAGCCAGTGAGAATAACGAGGCTTTCCTGATCGTTTGGGGTACCGGATGATAGCGGACTCCGGCCGGGGCCTCCCAATCACCGTGCCCAATCACATCCACTTCGTAATTTTTCCGGGCATACTCGATCTGCCGCATGACCCGCGCGTCTAATGCGACTTTGGCAAAAACCAGTATGCACACTTTTTTCTTGTTTTTCACAGCAATGATCCTCCGAACCTCGATTTTTCAGCTACAGCTATCTCATCAGTCTGATTGTTATACTGGCCGCTCGATCACCCGGGCTTCCAGGCCAGGACTCCCCCTTTGCGCCCGGCGAGAACGCGATATCCGTATCCCTGCAGCAGCGGAGATATGATGTCACAAACCCGTTTGCCATTGTATTTGTACCAACCGGCTATGGATAACCTCAGATTTTCACTCGCCGCGAGCGTCGATCCCATGCCTCTTAAGGCTTCCACCTCGGCCCCATTGATCGTAATGCTGACCCGATCAATGGAATCCATTCCGAAATCCTCGAGTATGCCATCAATAGTTACAGTGGGAACTTGAATCGCGCTGCCGGAATGCACCACTTCAGAGATCAGGGAATTTGCCTGCCTTTCGGTTGTATAAAAGGAAGCCATACCATTCACGCTGCTGACTGCTTTTTGAACAAGGGATACATTCGACAAATTATTGGATTTGACGTTCAGCTCCAGCAGGGAAAAGGATTTCGGATCCGCCTCAATGGCAACGATTCTTGAATCCAGTCCCAATTCCCTGGCCATTCGAACCGTGCCAAAACCCATATAGGCACCCACATCCAGGAAATTCTCTCCCTGCCTCAACTTGAAAATTGTTACGAGGCGATCCCTTTCACTTTCACTTATCCCGGGAACGTCTGCAATCGTCTCGACATGTTGTGGATGGAAACATCTCCTCG
Organism: Methanothrix sp.; assembly: GCA_003857025.1. Lineage (GTDB taxonomy): Archaea > Halobacteriota > Methanosarcinia > Methanotrichales > Methanotrichaceae > Methanothrix. The sequence continues at coordinate 2,807 of RPOO01000248.1, read as the reverse complement.
CCCGGCGGGAATAGGGCATGGTCACGTGCGGCATGGCATGCGGATATTGATATCGAAGAACCACATCCATTGCAAGACGGAGAGTCTCCTCTCTAAGATGCGGATTGAGCGCATCCTTCCACTTCCAGTAAATTTCCTTCTCGAATTCGGATGGCATTCTGCCATACAATACAATTCCATCGTTTAATACAACAAAGGGTGTCTCAACTCCATTGACGGTTTCGATTCCCGATTTGGCAACCGGCACGTAAGACAACTCGCGTAACATTGCCCGATTTTTCCAGGGGTACAGGTGCAATCTCAATCGCTGCCCAAAGCGGCTCGACAACATTTTACGTTTTGCGTATCTCATCCAATATACATACCCTTTTCTTCAGTGTTTCTTGACAATAGTCCCGTAGGGCCTAAGCAGAAAGCCTTTCTGTTATGTCTATATTTATCACGTAGTTCCTATCAAATCCCGCACAATCTCCCTAATCCTTTTTGCATTCGTATCCGCGTTTAGCTCCTGGGCCGCCTCATGGGAATGCTTCTTCAGTTCCATGATCTTCTCAGCGGTTAGTTTGTTTAACTCATTTGCCAGGGAACGAGGGTCGAAGTCCTGCGAGATGACACCGCAATCGAATTGGCGCACGATCCTGCTCATCTCGATACTTGGGCCAATGGCCACGGCCAGTCGGGCCTGGATAAACTCAAAGAGCTTGTTGGGCAGTGCATATTGAAGATTGAAGTTGCTCGGAGGAACCAGGAAGAGCCCGATATCGTATTGATTCGTTGTGGGAATGATTTCCTGCATCGACACGGGCGGGACAATCTGAATGTTTTTTCTTCTTTTCACCCGGGATACAAGCCTGCTCCAATACCTGGAGTCCCTTGCCACCATCATCAGATCAAGAGTAAAACGTTCATCCACATAATCCATCATTTCCAGCATGGTCTCAATTTTCCGCGATCTTGCCGCAGCTCCATGGTGGATCATTCTGATGTGGTCCGCTTTGGACGGAAGTGGATGGAAGGCCCACCCAACCGGCAGGCTCATAATAACCTCGGGACACACTCCATAGACGCGTTTGTATTCATTCGCCAGACCGTCGCTGACGGTGATGACCTTGTCACAGCGGGGAAGATACTTCCGGCAGAGATAGTCATTCACAGGCCTGTGCAATATTCGCCACAGCCAGCGATCATCGAAATGCCGTGGATAATATTCACGCGCATCCAGCATGACCCGGGTCTTTGTCCCCTTGACGTGAAAGACCAAGGGAAGCAGAACCAGGTCGTGGGAAATGATCAGGTCATATTCCTTGTGTGCCAATTCAGCCGCCAGCGCATTTGTATCACCCAGCCTGGAGGCATTTACCTCTTCATGGTTCCCACGCAGGAAGTTGAAGTTCCGGCGCCCAATTCTTTTCAGCTTTGCAGAAAACCGCTGTCCGTCAGCCCATTTTGGAGCAGGACCAATCACATATGATTTAATTCCTTCCATTCCAAGTTTCCGCGTGCCAGCAACCTCAATTTCATAATCGTCCTTTAACCAGTGGATCATGCGGTTGGGCCGGGGATTGGAATTGGGATCCATGTTGCAGATAACAAGCACCTTTTTCATTACGCTTCAACCTTTGGGATTTCCAATAACCACCAATCCGGTAATAGACCATTGCTGCAATTCTGAAGCTCTTCCGCGTAATCAGACCAGGCAAACTTGTTTACCGGCCGAAAGCCTGCGTTTTTCCACTTTGAATCCAGGGCCGTCCCACTCTCCAGCTGATATATAACCAAATAATCTGCTTTCCAGCGCTTAATATTTTGGAGCACTGTTGACACATCTTGTCCCCAAAAATCGGGGGCCCCCACATAATTAAGTTCAAATACTGCCCACCAATCAGGCATATAGTGTATGCCTCTTACAGTGGATGTATAACATGCCAGTTCCAACAGCAGACGTTGTCCATCAAAAACCTTTTCATATAGATCTGACGGATCATTAAATGCCATCAATATTCGTTGTCCCTCCTGGACAGGAGACAAGAATTTTTCCATGCCATCCATAAATGGGCGAATATTAAACGGTGCGAGGGCAGGCACCATATCATATACATCCTTGCGGGCAGGAAATGCAAGCAAACGAGGGGCCGGGGAAATCAATATCCAGTAAAATACCAACATTGATGGATGAGATATCTTTATAGCCAAAGCTGTCCCCAAGCTAAACATGAGCATAGCCATGGTTTGTTCATCAGCAAAACGAAACAAGACGGAGTTAATCAGGAATATTAGTATTCCTGTCAGAAAGATGAATGATTCTTTTCCACCCAAAATATAGGCTGCAACTAAAAATTGGATATAGGTCAACAAAAGATAGATCCGCCGGAAATTCATTTTTTTAAATGAGGTGCGCTTGTATTTGACTCTCCGCTCCACCAATCCAATCGCCCTGGCTACTCCGAGGATCACCCAACTGAAGTCACGATGGATAAGTGACGGCCAAAAATGAGCTGCCAACTTGAGACTGGCCGGTAAGATAGCAATCACTGGATATACTGTCCAGTTAAAAATTGCCAAAAAGAGGGAAAGCAGCCCACCCACAACAACAACGCTAAAACTTCCAAAACTGGCGGCTAACCAGGCCGCTCCTGCTATGAGCCATTGCTCTGTCATCAAGCCATATAAAGCGATTGGAAAGAACATCCAGCCAAGAACATTATAGTTTTGACGAGCAAGGTTGCTGTAGAAAAGCGTACTGATCAAGGCCAGCCCCATCACAGCAGCCACGCTGAGCGGGTTTACAGTATTCATCCACAGCAAGT
>RPOO01000247.1 GCA_003857025.1 Methanothrix sp. | reverse complement strand
TTTTCAGGTTTTAGCTCAGGCGGATCGGTCCCGCATCCTGCTGCTCCCGCAAAGCGGAAGCAAGACTCTTTTTGAAGGCTACCTGCGACTGAAGGACATGCCCCAGGGCCCGAGGGTCTTCAAGTTCCTCGTGAAGAAAGATCAGGAAGCGGAGAAGTACCTCCCGCCCGAGGACGCCATGCGCATGTTACGAAAGGCGAGCGCCATATATCTCGCCCGTGGCGACTCTGTCATGGAGAAAAAGTTCGTCGAGCTTCTGGAGTCCTATCAGCTCGGCTATCGTTTTGTCAGCATTTGCAGTCACTGCCTGGGCCAGCGCAAGGTAACTTACGTGGGAACGGAGGCCATCGCCTACAAGGGCGCATGGATCTGCGAGAACTGTGCCGCTGCAGAGCTTCTTCGCGAGGCGGACTTTCGCCATCTGGGCCGTGCTGCCAAAGCCCATCTGGCCCGCATCCTGAAGACGCGCCGCAATCTGGATGATGTAGTCGGCCTGCTCTCCTTAGAGAGGCTGGCACCGGAACTCACGCGCTTCGACATCATCCCGGCGAGCAAAGAGGAGCCGACGCTGCCGCTGGATGCCATCAGTCTCCCAAAACCGCTTAAGGAGTTGCTCAAGAGAAGGCTCACCAAGCTCCTGCCGGTGCAATCCCGAGCGGTGCAAGCAGGCCTGCTGGAAGGCCGAAACCAGCTTGTAGTCTCCGCCACCGCCACGGGAAAGAGCCTGGTAGGTGAGATGGCCGGGGTCAAGAATTTGCTGGAGGGCAAGGGCAAGCTGCTTTTTTTGGTGCCGCTGGTGGCACTGGCCAATCAGAAGTTCGATCAGCTCTCAGCCTACGGTGAACTCGGATTTCAGACCTCCATCCGAGTGGGCGTGAGCCGCATTCGCTTAGGGCATGGCCGCAAGATTCCCCAGAGCCTGAATGCCGATATCATCGCCGGAACCTACGAGGGCATCGACCAGGTGATACGCACCAAAAGGACGCTCGGCAAGGTCGGAACGGTCGTTATCGACGAGGTGCACATGCTGGAGGATGCGGATCGCGGCCACCGGCTGGCGGGCATGATCGCACGCCTGCGAATGGTGGCACCGCAGGCGCAGTTTATCTTTCTGTCCGCCACCGTCGGCAATCCGGCGGCTCTTGCCAAGCGGCTGGGAGCGACGCTGGTCGAGTACGAGGTGCGCCCCGTGCCCATCGAGCGGCATCTGATTTTTTCCACAGGACCGGAAAAGCGCAAGCTGCTGCGCCAGCTCTCCAAAGACGCCCAGAGTCTGACATCCAGCACCGGCTACCGGGGCCAGACCATCATCTTCACCAACTCTCGCAAGAACTGCTACAACCTGGCCGATGCCATTCCCGGAGCTGCCGCCTACCATGCCGGTCTGCAGTATCCGGAGCGAAAACGAATCGAGGAGCTTTTCGGCCAGGGCAAGGTTCACACCGTCGTGACCACGGCGGCTCTCGCCGCAGGCGTGGACTTCCCGGCCTCGCAGGTGGTCTTCGAGTCCCTGGCTATGGGAATCGAATGGTTGAATGTGCACGAGTTCAACCAGATGCTGGGCCGCGCCGGAAGGCCGGGCTATCATGATCTGGGCCTGGTCTACATCCTGGCCGAGCCGGGCCGCCGCTTTTCATCGGGAAAAGGCGAGTCGGAGGATGAGATGGCTCTGGCCCTGCTACATGGCCAGATGGAGGATGTGGCTCCCGAGTTCGAGGAGTCGCAGCAGCTGGAAGAGGTGCTGGCCAATGCCGTGGCAGCGCGCAATCGTTCAGAGCTGGAGAAGCTGCACCAGCTTACCGTGGGCCTGGATGATCTGGACAGCTCGCTCAAATCTTTGGAAAAAGCGGGCCTGGTCAAGGGCATCGTGCCGACGAGCCTGGGTGAAGCGGCGGCAGCCCATTTCCTCAGCCCCGATGAGGTGGCGACCATTGCCAGGATGCTCGGGAAAGGCAAGAGGCCCCTGGAGGTGGCGGTGGAGCTGGAAAGCTTCGAGGCTCTCTACCTGAAATTCGCAGAGCGCATCTCCGTTAAGCTTCGGATGCAGATCTCCCAGAGGGTCCTGCACGGCTCTTTTTTGGACTTGCTGGGCAGCTCCGATCTGCGAGAACTGGAGAACAAGATCCAGAGGTACTGCCTGGACTTCGCCCGCGACTTTTTGCGCTGCACCTGCAAGGAAGCGCCCTACTGCGGCTGCCCGCAGAAGAATATTTCACTGCGCATCCTGGAGCTGAGGGCGGACGGCAAGAGCCCGGAGGAGATCATCGACTACTTCAGCGACAGATACGGGATGTATGCCTACCAGGGCGATCTGATCAACTGGCTGGACCAGATGGTGCGGTATCTGGAAGCGATCGAGACGGTGGCCCGCGTGCTCGGCAAAGCGGACGCTGCGAAAGAGGCGGGGGAGAGGAAGAAGCGGGTGGAAGGGGAGTGAGGGTTAGAAAATGATTCTTTGAAATCCTCACGATATGAAATAAGAGTTAAATCCTTTCGATGCATATATTTCGTTACATGTTTGTAGAGTACATTCAGGCGGCCTTGAGGCACGCCAAATATGAGACCCTTGAAGACGACACTTATATGGCCACAGTGGAAGGGCTCCGAGGCGTCATAGCCGTTGGCGATACCATTGAAGACTGCAGAGACGACCTGATTGGAGCTATCGAAGGCTGGGTGGCACTAGGCCTACGCCTTGGACATGTGATCCCGTCGATTGATGGCCATACCATAGACGTCTCCGTGGAGCCGGTGCCCGTTGTCGAATAAGCTCGTTCCTGTTTCCAGACGCGAACTTATACGCAGATTTGGGAATCTGGGATTCCACGGGCCGTGCAAGGGTTCGGACCATGATTATATGGTAAAAGGGGAAACTCGGGTAACCATACCAAACTCACACCAGGGAAAGGATATTGGAGTTAAGCTTCTAATGCAGGTCTTGAAGGAAGCAGGGGTTGGAAGAGAGGATTGGTTCAGAGCGGCCTGAGACACGCAAACGCTGCATTGCTTTGCTGGCGGCAGTCGGCAGATAGCAATCTTTTTAGCATCAAAGAGCCATTATTTTGTCAGATAGATCATGGAAATAATTGATCTCCTCAAAAGCCACGCCAGAGGTATAAAAGCAACATTTGGCGTCAAGAGAATTGGCCTCTTCGGCTCCTTCTCCCGCGGCGAACAGATGGATGCCAGCGACATCGACATACTGGTAGAGTTCGAGAAGCCGACCTTCAGAAACTTCATGAACCTCTCATTTTACCTTGAAGATCTCTTTGGCCGCAATGTGGACCTGGTCACAGTCAAGGGATTGCATCCGCGAATCCGGCCATATGTGGAAAAAGATGTGATTTGGTCTGAATAAGGATAGCGAGCTACGGGGAAACGCATCGCATTCATCACATTTCCGTTTCTGTCCATTCACTGCCCGCCCCGTCCTCGAATTCCCGATGCGGCGAGCACGATCACGCCGCCTGCAATCAGCAGTCCAATGCCGATAGACGCATACGGGTATTTTCCGCTGTTCTCCGGTACTGATGCCGCCGCGTTTTGACTGGAATTAGACGGTCCGGTCTCTTCATCCGGTTCCTTTTCCGCGATGTCGTTTGTGATTATCTGCGGGATCACGGACGCATTCACAATCATCGTTGTCAGCGGGACCTGCACCTCTCTGTAATCGCCCGGTTTCGCGTATTCGTATCGAATATTTTCTTCCATTCGCTCTTTGCTCACGAAGTTTATTCCATCACGTGTGTAGGCGGACTTGGTCTCCGCTCCGGTACTTGATACGCTCAGCAAAACCAATAGAACAAAAAGGCAGGATGCAAATCTGGTTGGTCCTTTTCGTGCAATGCCATTGGTGCTCATCTCATGTTTCCCCACTTGCCGCTATCCAGTTGCACTTCATGGCATAAAAAAAGCTCGAATGCCCTAGCCGTGATAGTGGATCTGCTTCCTCTATCCCTACTAAGGCATAGACTGTTGATGCTTACGGATGGTTCACGCTGATGGTCTTCTTGTAGACGTTGTTGCTCTCATCGCTCTCGGCCACTGCACCTGCCGGGTCCGCGACGACTTTTGTATTGATGTTGGCGTACCAGCTCGGATAACCTTCATAGGTGCAGGTCAAGATTCGCCCGCCTCTGGCCACCATTCCGTCCAGGGTCCAGCTGCATGCCGGTGTACCATAGTTCTCGCCCGGCCACCACTGAACGGTGAACGGCCCGGATGCGCTGGTTCCCTTATTGTAGACACCCACTCTCACCGTAACCGGCGATCCCTGTGTCGGCGTTTCGGGCGTCATGGAGAACTCGCTGATGAATAGATCTGGCGATCCTCCAACTCCGCTTGATCCGGATGGCATAGATCCGCCCGACTGAGATGAGCCGCCGGAGGGAGCGGAGCCGGGTTTGCTCACGCTGATTGCCTTCTTGTAGATGTTGTTGCTCTCATCGCTCTCGGCCACTGCACCTGCCGGGTCCGCGACGACTTTTGTATTGATGTTGGCGTACCAGCTCGGATATCCTTCGTAGGTGCAGGTCAAGATTCGCCCACCTCTGGCCACCATTCCGTCCAGGGTCCAGCTGCAAGCCGGTGCACCATAGTTCTCGCCCGGCCACCACTGAACGGTGAACGGCCCGGATGCACTGG
>RPOO01000246.1 GCA_003857025.1 Methanothrix sp. | reverse complement strand
CCGGAACATCTCGCCAGCATTATTGAAGATGGACGGGCTTTGTCCGGCTTTGGGGATGTGAACCGCATCCAGATAAAGGAAAATGTTCACATGATGCTGCTTCAGGGCTGCCTTGGCCACCTTTGCCGCCATCTCTGCATATTCGGAGATGTAGGGGCCGTCCGTCAGGATGATGGTTAATGTCTTCACAAATACTCTTGCAGCGTCTTGAGGTGTTCGAGATTGGTCGCATATTTCGCATCAAGGAGCGGCGTGCACTTGTCTAGAGTGGTCTCGCTGCCCACTAGCCGAATGGCAAATGAATAGCAGCTCTGCTCCCCACAGATGTGGCAGTCGGTCTTGGGAAGATATTGGAAGATCTCGGCATGGTCCACCTTGACCTTCTCACGGGGCACGGGAGTGATGCCCCTGGCAATGGCGTTGTTGATGGTGTTTCTCAGGTCGTCCAGGACATCTTTCGCCTCCTGCTCGCTTCGAATCATGGTCATGGTGACGTTTCCCGTCGAGTAGGCGGTGATCATGATATTGCCTTTCTGAATGATGAGCGCCCCGATCTTCTCCGAGTACCTGGCCCGGGAAAACAGCGGCTCCAGGAGCTTGAGCGCACCGCCCAAAGGTGGCGAGACTCTGGCAATGATCCTGAACTTGGTTGTGTCGGCAATGCAGGGTAGAAGCTGCATGATCTCGGTAATCTCGATGGGCTTTGTTCCGGCGAGATCTTTCTTGACTTCGGGGGGCTTTTCTGTTTTGGATTGCATGAAGTTCTTGCCAAACTCGGTTATGGTGACCATGCCGTCCTTTTGGTCGATCAAACCGGCTTGCTGCATCATCTGCAAATGATAGTCCAGCATTGACGCACCGGCTGCTTTCTCTATCTCCTCGCGGCTCCTGTTGCTCTCCACAAGCATGGCCATTATCTTCCTTCTCGTGGCATTCGCCATAGCATTGCTCACGAGCTTCACATCTGCCTGTCCACCAACCATATTGTCCACCCCATTTCGGAATTCTTCGTGAAACTTGCTCTCTATTTCCCTGTAATTGGCAGGGATTGCCGCTCGAAGCGATGCCGGATAAGCTTCAAAGCTTCATTTTCTCTTAAGCTGCTTAACTGAGCTGAACATATCCAAAACTGCCACATCAGAGATCCTGTAATGACACCATTTTCCCTGCTTTCTCTCTTTTATCAAGCCGGCGTCCTCAAGTATGGACAAATTATGGGATATGGAGGACTGCGGTTTTTTGAGTGCCAGCATTATTTCGCCAATGCAAAGCTCCCCCCCGGTCAGAAGTTTAAGGATACTGAGGCGCGTTGCATCGGCTACCGCCTTAAAGACCTTTATCTCGGCAAGCAAATCCTCTTCATCTATCTTTTTTGCCTGAGCACATACATGGAGGCATCGCTCTCTAGCCACGCTCTGATCTCCATAAAGCCTGGCCAGTGTCTTTTCTGCGTCACAGCAAGCGCTATTAACTCCGCAGGATTCTTTCTTTTCCCCCGGCAGAGGGACGGGCAATCTTTTGCTAGGGATCATGGGCAGTTCTTTATCGATCATCAGCAACAGCCTACAAAGACGATTTATTCAGCATAAACTAATCCATTTATTCATATATAAGGATTTCTAGATTCGATTCTAAGCTGAGAGACGATATGATTCGGTCTGGGTGGAGTGAGGCCGACTTTGGAGGCTCCATTATGAATGCTTGGCAAAAATTGGCGGAAAATTCAAATAAATGCAGACGGCAATGAATTTGACCACAGCAGTCGAGAAGAAGAACCGAACAACAAAATCGGTTAGAGGGTATGATTCACCGCGCAGCGCGGCTAACGAAACCCTCAACCTTGCGCCAGCCATCATAAGAGGGGCCATGGAGAAAATTGATCTCAAGAAGAAGTTGAAGGATCTCTATCAACCATCAAGCAAAGAGGTTGTTCAAGTTGATGTCCCAACCATGAACTACTTGATGGTGGATGGATCTGGGGATCCCAATACCTCTAAGGAATACTCAGACGCGATCGAAACCTTGTTTACTATTTCATATGCCGTGAAGTTCATGGTCAAGAAGGGCGCGTTGGCGATCGATTATGGAGTCATGCCGCTGGAAGGTTTATGGTGGGCTGACGACATGTCAAAGTTCTCAACGGAAGATAAGTCCGGCTGGAAGTGGACGATGATGATCATGCAACCTGATTTCATCACCGGAGAAATGATCAATAACGCCATTGCAGACCTGAGAAATAAGAAAAAGCTTTCTGCTGCCTCGACGGTGCGTTTTGAGGCTCTGTCTGAAGGAAAATGCGCGCAGATTCTTCATGTTGGCCCCTTCTCCGAAGAAGGACCCACGATTGAGAAAGTACATCATTTTATTGATACCAGGGGCAAGCGAATTGGAAAGCATCACGAAATCTACCTGAGCGACATCAGGAAAGCTGACCCGGCTAAATGGAAAACCATCATCAGACAACCAATGCAATGATTGCTAACAGGAACATCACAGACCGCGATTCCGCGGTGCTTCATAGCATCATGCAAGTTTAGCCGTTAGCCATCGAAAGATAAAGCACGAGGTGCGAGTTAGACATGAATATCGTTATTCGTAATGAGATCGAGTCGGACATCAAAGCGATATCGGAGATCACGAAAGCCGCTTTTGATACTCTTCCCATCAGCAATCACACTGAACAGTTCATTATTGATGCACTGCGAGATGCGAACGCGCTTACCATTTCGCTGGTGGCGGTTGCCGGGGAAAAGGTGGTAGGCCACATAGCTTTCTCGCCGGTGACCATTTCCGATGGCAGCCTTGGTTGGTATGGCCTCGGCCCCATCTCCGTCTTGCCGGAATTTCAGAAGCAGGGTATTGGAAAATCCATGATTCGTGAAGGCCTGTCCTCGCTAAAGTCATTGGGTGCAAAAGGCTGCGTGCTCGTGGGCGATCCTAACTACTACGAACGGTCCGGTTTCAGAAGTCCCTCGGACATGGTTATTGACGGCGTCCCGCAAGAGAACGTTCTTGTGTTGCCGTTCGGTGAAAACAAGGCTCATGGTGTTGTGACATTTCATGAAGGGTTTACTGCAAGCGGTTAACGAGGCGCTGAAGCCTATCGGCGGAACAGAGCACTCCGCCTCTGGCTCAGCTTTGTGTTAGTGAGCGCCAAATTGGGCAGAGGTGAGACCACATGGAGAAATCCGATTTGACTGCAGAAGTTGATATGCTAATACGGGAAGCAACGGTGGCGGACTTTACCACAATTATGCGCCATCGCCGCGGTATGTTTTATGATATTGGCTTTTGTGACAAAGCTGCTCTTGATTCTATGGAGGCCACTTCTGCTCCTTTCGTTAAATCCGGTCTTGAAGAAGGATCATACCGAGAATGGTTAGCAGAGGTAAACGGTATTGTGGCTGCCTGCGGAGTTCTTGTGATTGTCGTCATCCGTTTGCTCCCAATGATCCAAAACCTCGGCGAGCATGGATTCTCAATATGTACGCCGAGCCTGAGCATCGACGTCTCGCTTCGCAAAGGCCATCGTTCAAACCATAATCGAATGGTTTCGCACTCATGGGTTCGCATCGGTCTCTCTTCATGCGAGTGATGCAGATCGGCACCTATACGAGGTCCTTGGTTTCGCACCGACGAATGAGATGCGTCTTCTTCTCAAGTAGGGCTAGGGCCTACAAATAGGATTGACTGATTCAAAAGGGCAGAGGTCGAGGAGACAAAGGCATTCTTGCAGAAACGAGATGAAAGGACTTAAGAAGTGCGAACTCAGTATCTGAGCAAAAAGATGCCATGCACAACAATAGGGTTTAAAGGGATACTTGATCCGCGGAGCGACTCAGGAAACCCTCCGGTTATAATGTTGGGATGAAAAACCATGAGTGAATATTCGGAGATATTCGAAATCGCCGACCAACTGTCTGATATGGCGACAAAGTGTGATGCCAGGCCTTTGGACAAGTTGATAAAGGCGGCAGAAGAAGTTGGTAAGTCGTGGAGTGGTTCCTGGTTGGGCTATCATTCTCGAGTCTACTATAAAGATCTCCAGCCAGTTCCACCCGGTGCTCGGTTCAGTGTGGAATGGGGCTTCATGGACACCCACTTCATCCAAGAAACTGTCGGAGATTGGGGAGAATATGAATTCGAAGGCGTTGTTAAAGCCATATATGAAATGGCTGAAAATCCCAATTGCGGCGAAGTGATAGTGATCTCCATGCAGGCAAAAACGCTCTTTGATGAATCCCAATCCCGTATGTTGTCGCTGCTATCTCCAGCACTTAAAGATCATACGACCGATTTGTTCCTAAATGATATAACAGAGAAGATCAAGAAGAAACTTATTGTCTCTGAATCCGATTTTGTCCGCCTTTTTGCCCCAAAGGGAAATCTTATGTCTCGCGATAGTAATGCAATTCAGGCAGGCATTAAGACACCGCCGCACATCTCTGTTATGGCAAAGGTATGCGCAATACGAAGTCCTTTCACTGCTTGCGATGAATTGGGCAAACTAGCACGACGTGTCGCGTCTCATATTGAGAATTTGGAGAGAAGGCAACGGCGGGATGAGCGGATTGGGACCAAAGTATTCATTGGACATGGACAATCACATGTCCGGAAAGACCTGTAGGACCTTATACAGGATAGACT
>RPOO01000245.1 GCA_003857025.1 Methanothrix sp. | reverse complement strand
CAAGCCTTGAAACTGCAAGCATCCGCATTTTCTACCATTATCTCTTCTATTCCACCTCCCGCCTCAGCATGAGCGTTGCCGACCGGAAAAATGCCAGGAAAAAGACGACTAAAGCAAGAGGTCTGGGAAGAGAATATCCGTAACCGCAGTCCGTTCGACATCACGGCTCGCAGAGCGTCGCTGGCATAAGTCAATAACGTTTATCTACATAACCAAAACTATTTTTAATAGTTCCAATACGAAGACATATCATAAAACCAAATGAGATTGAAGAATCGTTGAATGCGGAAAATGAAACTGTGACGCGCCCACATGAGCAAACTGCTGGATATTAGGCCCAAAAATTCTTAATGATTTAGTGCTTCCTGCTTGGAAGATAAAAAGCAACATTTAAAGAGATATTTCAGGCAAGACAAACCGAAAGCCACGAACGCTAGATTTCGACAGACCGCGGATGATTTCATGACCAAGAAAGGAATGCTGGATGACGGACTTTTTGAAGAGCAAAAAGGAATTAAGATACTGCATATTGCTGGAAAGCCGTATGAGATGGGATATCAGCACGGCTACCTGCTCGCGGAAAAAATCGACCACATGATAAACAGGACCCTTTTGGCCACGACGGCTTACGTTTCCCAGCAGACCGGCTCGGATACGCAAGAAGCAGATGAAATGCTGCGCATCGGTCGAGAGAATGCAGCGTCGCATTTGCCGGATGAATGCGAGCAAGAGATGAAGGGGATCGCCGATGGCGCAAAGGACGCGGGCATAGACATAACCCTGGAAGACGTCATGCTCTGGAACACGAACTACGACCAGTGGTGCATCTACAGCCATCCGCACTACTGGCAATGCGGCGGCGCAGGCTCGAAAGAGCGGAAACATTCCGTCCCAATTCGACCGCCGGGCGGCGGATGCAGCAGCTTTTGCGCCTGGGACGAGTGGGCCGGAGGCGACGGCAAACTGATCTTTGGGAAAAATGAGGATAATTTCAATATGCCCGGACAGCTGGACAACAGAATGATGGTCATTGCCGATCCAAAAAATGGATTTGGTCATGCCTTCATGTCCTTTCCGGGAATGATCGGGCTGGATGGGGGCATGAATGAATCCGGCTTGGAGATGATGACGCAGCTGAACTCCATGCGGCATGAGAGCATGTCGGGATGCGGCATCGCAGTCTTCACCCGCCTGCTGCTGACACACGCGAGCAGCGTAGAGGATGCGATCGGAATTCTTCGAGAGCATGCACACTGCTCCGGCATCGCGTATCACGTGGCTGATGCCAAAGCCAAGGCCGCGGCAGTTGTGGAGGCATCATCCAAGATGGTTTGCGTTCGGCATCCAATGCCCGGCGTCAAGGCCTTGTGGCAGTCAAACCACTCCAACTGCTATCCCGGCTGGATGGGCTATTCCGGATACAATATGGTGGCCGATCAGGCACCAGTGAATGAGCTTCGGGATATTTCGACCATCGAACGCTGGCAGGACAGCCTCAAAGACCCTTACAACTTCTATGTCCAGGCCCCCAGCCGGTTTGAGAGATATGCACAGCTACTGCATGAGCATTATGGAAACGTAACCCCGGAAAACGCCATGAAAATGCTTTCCGATTGCTATGATCCGTTTACCCGGATGACCAGGCCGCGAGACATTCCGTCCTGGACCAATAACATTCTCTGCACGATATGCGCACTCTACCCGGATTTCACTTACCGCGCAAAAGAGCCCCTGGGCAACTTTCGGGCACACGTTGCCAATAATTGGAGCCTCGTGGCTTATCCGCAAACAGGAGACCTCTGGCTGGCCATAAAGGATTTTCCCGCCCAGTACGGAGGATACGAGCATTTCAATTTGCGGGAGCTGCTGAAGAGACCGAGCTGATCGTCTCTTCAAAACAAATTTTTTGATTCATCTTCCGCAATTCGCTACCTCTGCAATTGTATTTCATCCCCAATTGGGCGCTCTTCACATCAATATCAATCCCTTCCAATTCCTTCCTCACCCCACCTCCCGCCTCAGCATGAGCGTCGCCGCCAGGAAAAACACCAGGAAGAAAACTCCTAAGGCAAAGAGGTCGGGATAGAGAATATCCGTAACCCCGGCTCCCTTCAGCATCACAGCCCGCAGAGCGTCGCCTGCATAGGTTAGGGGCAGGATGTAGGAGATGGGCCTGATGAACTCCGGCACTGACTGCAAAGGCCACCACACCCCGCAAAGCACGATCTGCGGCGTTATGATGAGCGGGATGAACTGCACCACCTGAAACTCGCTTCTGGCGAAGTTGGAGAAGAACGAGCCGAGCACCAGCGCCCCCGCGCCCAGCAGCAGGACCACGACCAGGGCCGTGAGCGGATTGCCGCGCATGGGCACGCCGAAGCCGTAGGTCACCACCAGCAGCGTGGTGGTTGACTGGAGGAGCGTGAAGAGCGAAAATCCCAGCACGTAGCCCGAAACCATCTCCACCCGGCTCAGGGGAGAGACCATGAACTTTTCCAGAGTGCCCTGCGACCGCTCCCTGATGAAGGAGATGGAGGCGTTGATGAAGGTGAAGAAGAAGACCACCAGGCCGAGGATGGCGGGGCCGACGGTGTCCATCATCTCCAGGTCGTAGCCGAAGAGGTAGCGCGTGACGATGAGGTTCATGTCTCCGCTCATGTCTCCGCTTTTCGATCCCTGTGATTGCTGGCCGGGCAGGTTTTCGAGAAGCTTTGCCATCTCTTCCCGAGCGCCTGACTGGGCTGCGGCCAGGATGGTGTTCGAGATCTGGATGCTTGTGGCGTCCAAGAGGACTCTCACCTCATCCGGCTCCAGGACCACGGCCCCGTTGAGCCGCCCCTGAGAGACGAGCTTTTCAGCATCCGATTCCGATCCAAGGTAAAGGATGTTGAAGTCCTTGATGCCCCCCAGGTGCGCCTTCAGGACATCGTGCCCGCCACCGTCCACCAGCCCCAGAGTCACGCCGCTCATGTCGCCGGAGAGAGCGTAGCCGAAGAGGATCATGAGAACGATGGGCGCAAAGGTGATCAGCCCGATGGTGCGCCGGTCTCTTTTGAGCTGGCGGATGACGCGCAATGCCACGACGCCTATGCGCCGCAAATCCACATTCACCTTCAAATTCATGCCGGTCATGCCGCCTCCGAGAGCCGGAGGAAGGCTTCCTCAAGCGTGGGCTCCTTCAGCCTCATGTCCAGGGGCGCGACATTTTCCAGCAATCCCTTAATCTGGTCGTGGCTTTGCAGACGAATCCGCACCACGCCTTTGGCGATGTCGACTTCATCAATCTCGTAACCAGCATCCTTCAGCCTGGCAGCATCCTTTTCCGGCTCCTTCAGCCACAGTTCCAGATGCGGCTTGAGACCGGCGAGGCGCTTGATCTCGTCGGGACTGCCCACAGCGGTCATCCTTCCTGCCCGCATGTAGCCGACGGTTTTGCACTTCTCCGCCTCGTCCATGAGATGCGTGGTTATGAGCACTGTTTTTCCCTCGGCAGTCAAACGGTCGAAATAGTTCCAGAAGGTCTGGCGCAGCCTGGGGTCGACGCCCACGGTGGGCTCGTCGAGCAGGAGAAGCTCCGGCTCGTGAATCAGTGTGCAGGCAAGGGAGAGCCGCTGGTACATTCCGCCGCTCAGGTCCCCGGCTAAACGGTGCCGGTGCTCCAGCAAATTGACCATATCGAGCAGCTTCGTGATCCTGGGCTCGCGCTCCTGTTTCTCGATGCTGTAAAGACCGGCGAAGAACTCCAGGTTCTCTTGCAGCGTCAAATCCGGATAGAGGGCTTTATGCTGGGTCATGTAGCCGATGCGAGAGTAGATCGACTGTACTTCGGAAACCGGCTGATCCAGAACCCGCAGATCGCCGCCATCCAGCTTGAGCATCCCCACAATGGCGCGGATGAATGTGGTTTTGCCCGAACCGTTGGGTCCGAGCAGGCAGTAGGTCACGCCGCGCGGGATGTCCACCGTCAGATCATCCAGCACCTTAATTCTCCCGAAGCTCTTGTCCACGCCGCGGGCAGAGACCGCCAGCGACAGTGCACTTTTATCGTATGCCATGAGCTAATTCCTCAGATCTTGCCCTTTCGCTTCAGAATTACAATTGCGGCAGCAGCGGCGACAACTACCAAAAGCCCTATCAACCAAAGTTGGCCGGAGCTTTGCGGCTCAATAGAAATATAGGCATTCTCGGAATCGGTAAGGTCATCGCGGAAGCTGTCCGAGAACTCGAAGAGGATCTTGAGCTGGTATCTCTTGCCCGGCACGGCATCCTTGGAGACGTCCAACTTGTAGACCAGCTCGGCCTTGCTTCCCGGCGCAAGTGCGGGAATGGGCGACTCATCCACGCTGACGTACAGGCCGCTCTCCGGCCGCAGCCTTGCCACCAGATCTCGGGCGGTGTCGCCACCCACGTTCTTGATGGTGATCTTGACAATGTTATCCTTGGAACCGGCCTGAAGAGCGGCAGGGCTGATGTCCAGGACGGAAAACTCTGCGCTGCTCTTTCGTTCCACTTTCAGGGTAATGGGAATTGTCTGGTGAAGCATGTCGTACCAGTAAAACACATCCGGGCTCTCGGGGTGATCCTCGTCTCCCTTCACCGCCACATCCCGCTGGTAAGTGTAATTGACCAGAGCATAAAGTTTGTAGAGCCCGGGTTTGGTATT
>RPOO01000244.1 GCA_003857025.1 Methanothrix sp. | reverse complement strand
TTATGCGGTGCCGGAGCCTTCGGATATGTCGTAGCTCAGAGCAACCTTGGCCGGGAGATCTACAGCCTGGGCCACTTTTTGCCCCTGCTCGTTTTGCCGTTCCTCATATCGTCCGTGCTGCAACTGGCTCAGGGCTCCAGGGTTGTTACGGCTGTGGTTGCCGTGCAAATACTGGCCGACTATCCGCTGGACGGCGTTACTCTGGCCCTGATCATCAGCTCGGGCGCGTTCATGTTTTCCTATGTCTCCGATCCGTACTTCTGGCTGATCAAAAACTCAACCGGAGCAAGCATGATGGAGACCGTGAAAGGATACACTCTGCCTTTGAGCATCCTCGGCCTTGTCTGCTACGCCCTGGCGGCCATATCATCGGCGCTTTGAAGAGATTTGAATGGCATCGCTCTTCGCCCGGCTGTGCGCTTTGCGAACTGAATCTAAAAGTCGCTGCAAATCGTCCGAATAGTGCAAATGGCTCTGGCAGTCGCAGTCCGAGCAGCCGAATTTGGGCACGGCCTGCAGCCTCTCGCCGATGCTCCGGGCGATTTGGCATTCCAGGTCCTGAGCCGTCCTGGTGATGACGACTTCCTGAAAGCCTGAGCCGGGCAGCAGGTAGTCGATATGCCATCGCCTAGTATTCTTTTTCCCTTCGAGAACCTGGATATGCCGGTCCACCCGCTTCAGGCCGCCCGGACCTCGGGCCGAGCCGGTGTAGGCATAGAAACCTGCGGCAAATTCGAGCATGCCCAAAGATCCTATCCGAATTTTCTGCGAATCATCCCGGCGCAGGATCAGCGTGTAGATTCCCAAATTATTGCTCTGCAGGTTCATATGTCACCTGAAGAATTGGAGAATACTTGAGATTGATGCTTCATAGGGGAATAATACGAGACCTATATTAGAGGAAGACTTTTCTATTATGAAGGCTAGGAGTTAATGTGGGGTGAAAAATAAATGAAGTTATTATTTGTTGTAGCATTAGCGCTGCTGCTCTCTTCCGTCGCATTAGCAACGCCGGACAGCAGCCAGCTTGGGCAATATACCGTTTCATTCGACCTGAACACAGATATGCAGTATCAAAAGTCTGTAGTTGAGCCTACCGAGGCAGGAGTGCAAACCTTATCTCAACTGCGCATATTTACCGACAATTCGACCGCAGCATCAATCAGCGTGGTTGAGTACAAGGATCTGACGGATGCCACAATCTCCATGCACAAGAGCCTGATGACATTCCAGATGATTCTCAGCGGCTTTAACGTCACCTCTGTGGAGGACATGACCATCGACGGCAAGCCGGGCTTTGTGGAAGAAAGCGTTCCAGTGTCTTCAGCTCTTGGCATGCCAGCCGACGCCAAGCTGTACAGTGCCATGTACTGGATTGACAGCGCGGCTTGCGGCGATTGCGGAGCTGTATCCGCCGGCAAGACTTATGTCGCCGTATCCTCATCATACCCGCAGGATGTAACCCAGAGCCTGTTGAGCAGCCTGCATGTGGAGATGGGCCAGGCAACAGCAGCCGCGGCCACAACCACGCAGGACATGCCACCGGCGCAAAATTAGTGGATTTCTAAAAGAAGCTTGAAGCAAAAATAGCTTGCAGCAAATGAAGGCGGAAGGGAAGCACGAAAAAATTGTCGGGCTTCAAAGATCTGCCTTCAACTCTTTTTGAATCTGCAGGGAAACTAATTTATCCATCGTGCTCTATTGCGGTTGAGGCTAGAAGAGCGCGGGGTTTGCCAAGCTGGCCAAAGGCGCAGGACTTAAGATCCTGTCTCGCAGGAGTTCGCGGGTTCGAATCCCGTACCCCGCATTTGCTCGCCTAAAACAAATTCATTTCTATTAAAAATTTTTGTGCGGGGGGACGATTAGCTCTTCTCCTCCAGCTCTTTGGCTTTAGAGAAGGCTGATTCGGCTTCAGTTGTGCGACCCAGCGCATTGAGAGCTTCACCTTTGTTGCTCCATGCCGATGCGTATTTTGGGTTGATTTCAATCGATTTGTTGAGAGCCCCAACGGCTTTATCGTATCTGCCGAGGCTGCAATAAGCCACACCAATGTTATTCCATGCAGTCGAATATTGTGGATTTATCTCGATAGCCTTGGAATAAGCCCGAATGGCCTCATCATAATTGCGCTGGCTTTGATAAGTCCAGCCGATATTATTCCATGCTTTTGCGTATTGTGGATCGAGTTCAACGGATCTATTAAACATCACCAGAGCATCATCAAATTTTCCGAGGCTATAGAAGACCAAACCTTTGTTATTCCATGTCATCGCATATTGCGGATTTAGCTCAGTTGATTTGGAATATGCAGCAAGAGCCTCATCATAATTGCCCTGGCTGTAAAAGGCCATGCCTTTATTGTTCCATGCCAAGAAAGACTGCGGGTCCAGTTCAATCGCTTTATTGTAAGCCGAGACTGCTTCATCATACTCTCCAAGACGATAAAAGAGCGCGCCCTTGTTGTTCCAAGGCATCGCATATTGCGGATTGAGTTCGAGGGCTTTGTTGTAGGATTGCAGGGCATCCTCATACTTGCCGAGGCTGTAAAGAGCAAAACCCTTGTCATTCCATGCCGTCGCATTTTTTGGATCTTGCACAATTTTATTATCAAAGGCTTGGCTCGCTTCGCTGTACTTGCCTTGCATAATTAAGACAGTACCCTGGGAATACCAATCATTTGCCTCCGTCTGCGCAAATACGGGCATAAACAGCACAGAAAATATTATCAAACCGGGAAATACCAAACCAAGTACGAATTTATCTTTAATTGATCTCCCTCCGGACCGGGATTATTTGCACGCCTATGAAAAACTTTGTATCGATTTGCTTTGCATTAAGTAGTGGCTAAAAATTGTTGCACCTGCAGCCCTTAAATCTCGATCATATCGAGCATAAGCGGTTCTTCTCTACACTTTCCATGATACGAACGCCCATGAGCACCCGAAGACGCCCGTGGACACATCAATAATTTCACTAATAGCAAAAACACCTTGCCAGGGAATATTTCGCAGTATGGGCCTTTCTATTTTCGCTTCCACGATTCCACGACATAATATGTTTTTTAAGAAATCATTATCTACAAAGAACTCCGATCCAGCTCAAAATAATCGTGAAGGAACCGCCATGAAGTCATTCATATTCATCCTATCGTTCATCCTCTCCGCCTGCCTCTTTCCGTCCATCGGTACGGCAGAGGACGCCGCATCGAGTTCGAGCGCATACATCGCTCCGATCGCCAACGAGAGCGCCAGAGCGGAGCTGGTCTCCTTTCTGCAGGAGGCCCGAAACTACACGCTGAGCAATGGAAGAGATGAGGCCATAAAAGCCTTCAGCGATCCGAAGGGCAAGTTTGTCAGAGGCGACATGTACGTCTTCGCCTATGACTTCAACGGTACTCTTCTCGCCCATCCCTATCTGCATAACCTGATCGGCAGAAACAACCTGGATCTGCTCGACCCCAACGGCGTGCCTATCATCAAGAACCTGGTCACGGTGGCCAGGCGGGGCGCGGGCTTTGCCTGCAACGTCTACCCAAATCCGACGCAGGCCAATGAGACTGCGCTCAAGCTGCTCTATGTGCTCAAGGTTGATGACCGCATGTGGATCGGCGCAGGAATATACCTCCCCGGCCCCATTCCGCTCTTCAGCTTCGAGGACCAGCGGAATTTGCGGGCGTTTGTGAACGAAGCCCGTGAATACGCCCTGCAAAACGGCAAAGACAAGGCTCTTCAGGTCTTCAACAATCCCAAGGGCGAATTCGTCAGAGGCGATCTGTATATCTTTGCCTACGACTTCCGGGGAAACGCCCTATGCCTGCCTTTCCAGCCCGATTTTGTGGGCACAAACCGTCTGAATGCTACGGATGCCAATGGCATCACATTTACCAGAGACAACCAGGAGCTTGCCGGGACCGGATCGGGCCAGACCTACTACCTCTACCCCAGCCCCAGAGAAAATATGAGCGCAGAGCTGAAGCTGAGCTACACCACGAAAGTGGATGACGACTGGTGGCTGGCGGCGGGAATGTACAGCAACTCGTCCTCAGATAGGAACATGTCTTCCTCTGCCATGAAGCCGACCAACCGGGATGAGTTGAAGACCTTCGTCGAGGAGGCGCACAGCCACGCCCTGGTGACCAGCCGGGAGAACGCAGTCCGGGATTTCATGGACCTCAACGGCATCTGGGTGAGGGGCGACGTCTACATCTTCGCTCACGACTTCAACGGAATCACTCTCAGCCTGCCCTACCTGCCAACAGAAGTAGGATCAGACCGCTCCGACATTCGCAACGATCAGGGAGTTTACATCAACCGGGAGATGAGCGCCATTGCATTGAACGGCAGCGGATATTACGAGTATGAGTGGAAAAATCCGATCAGCAACGAGAGCGAAAACAAAGTGAGCTATATTGCCAAAGTAGACAATACCTGGTGGCTCGGAGCCGGGATCTACGAAGCGTGATAGTAGCCGCTTTTCAATTTTTAGATATTTTCTGCTTCATTCTTATTTGGTTCTTCGCTGTTTCAAGTGGCTAACCTCAAGATATCATGAAATGAGATCCGAGCAAGGATGAAGAAATCGGCACGCTCGACTGCTGGATACACAATCCAGATGGAGTGCTTGGGAATCCCCGGGGGTTTAGACGCAAGCCATACCCACACTAAATAGCGAGGAACC
>RPOO01000243.1 GCA_003857025.1 Methanothrix sp. | reverse complement strand
TCTCCTCGCAGGCGCAGACCCAGCCCAGCCGCACGCCGGGCGAGACGATCTTGGAGAACGAGCCGAGCAGCACGGCATCCTCGCCGAGATACTTTCTCATGGAAGGCATATCCTCGCCCAGGAACCGCAGCTCGCCGTAGGGATTGTCCTCGATGAAGACCGTGCCGCTGCCATCCAGCTTCTCGGCCACGGCCTGGCGCTTGTCTCTGGAATAAGTTATGCCCGTCGGGTTCTGGAAGTTGGGGACGGAGTAGAAGAGCTTGGCCCCGTTTTCGGAGAGTGTTTCGCCCAGCGCCTCAGGATCGATGCCGTCCTCTTGCAGTGGAATGGAATGGAACTTGGGCTCGAAGAGGCCGAAAGACTGGATGGCGGCAAGATAGGTGGGCCGCTCCAGGATGACGCTGTCGCCCTTGTTCAGGAACGCCTTTGCCAGGAGATCGAGGCCCTGCTGCGAGCCGTTTGTGATCAGGATTTCGTCCGGGCTGACCTGCATTCCCTGCTTGGCGTATCTCTTGGCAATTGTCTCACGCAAGGGAAGATAGCCTTCCGTGGTGCTGTACTGGAGAGCTGCCTCGCCGCATTCGCTCAAAACCTTCTGAGTGGCTGCTGCTACCTCTTGCACCGGAAAATATCTGGGGTTGGGCAAGCCGCCTGCAAAGGAGATGATCTCAGGGTCTTCCGTTACTTTCAGAATCTCTCTGACAAACGATTTGTGGACGCACGACATTCTGTCTGCGAATATTCTGGACATTTGGTTCTACTTCCTCTTAATCGAGCATCGGTGCTGAAATTATGACTCAATTCTTGTTTTTTTATTCTTAATTCGATTCTTCGTCTGATTGACTTCACGGCAAGATTGGATAATCCTTGCGCTTGGCACTCTTCGCTTGCATCGTTCGAGATTGGCATCAATTCTATTCTGCTCACAGCTCGTGGTTAATCACGGAAAATAGCGTTTTTATCCTTTATTTTTGTGTTGTCTTTCACTTCGATATCTCTTATGACCGCTTCCACCTCAGTTTTGGATAATAGCTGTGATTTCCAGAATGCTCTGAGAATTGAATGCAATCCGACTGTTTCGATTCCAAAATCCTCCGCAAACCTCAGAGCTATTTGATCCAGGGATGAAAAAATGCATCCTCTGCTTTTGCAGATGCTAATCGCCTCTAGCTCACCTTTTCCCAGAGGCGTGATCATCTGGCTCATCAAATCCTGGAAATCTTTGCCCTCTTCGCTTGTTGGGTAGATCACTTCAAAATGCTTGAATATCTCATTAGGAAATGAGTATCCGAATTGCAGAGAGACCATCAACTCATCGTGAATTCTGGGAGTTATAACGATTCTATATTTTGAAAAGAGGAGCTTTAAGAGTTCCAAGCGTTCAATTTTCGCAAAGACGCTTGCCATATCGGTATCAATAATTACATACTTATCCAAGGATGGCATCCACTCCCTTCTCCAAAGAGTCCGCAGACGGCGCTCGAACTATTCTCTTGGCGCCGCGATTCTCTAGAATATTCTTGAAGCCTTCCTGAGATGTTCCTGCGATCTCTGCGGCCCGGCTCAGCGAGATCTTTTCGGATTTATACAACTCAATCGCCATCTCCGATCGCAGAGCGGGATTTAGCTCCAGAAGGGCTCGGAAAGCGTCTTCTAGCAGAGCTTCACGATCCTTATAATGCCCGGACCGTATCAAGCCGTCAATTCCTTCTCTAATGAAATTTGCATTTGATGCCATAGGATATTTTCATCATCTCTTGCGATCTCATAAGTGCGTTGAAAGTATTTGAGACCTTCTAATTAATGGAGATGCAATTGATTTACATCTTACGGGGCAAGATGGCCGTTCGGCGGACCTCGAACAATTTCGCCCTGCGATTGACGGCATAAAGAGGATTCTATCTAAAGACCCAGTGATCCGCATTTCTAGTTCATTCAGTCTTGCATTGCTATGCGGCGGCAGTTCACATGATATGGATTCTGAAGAAAACAGAAAATTAGGGCGAGCTTTCTCGCCCCTCGCTCCCCCCCGCATCTTAGATTCGATCAGGTTGGCATCCATCAAAGCTGCTCGTAATTCAGCTTAAGCCCGCCTTCCGTCCAGTCGAACCTGGGCACGCTCTTGCGCTTCTTCTTGGATGCCTGCAGGGCCTGCACCACCAGCGGCACGGTGATGGTGGCGTCGGAGAAGACCTGCACCTTGCTTGCCTCCTTCTTCACCTTGCCCCAGGATACGGCCTCCTCGAAGGTGCAACCGGACAGGCCGCCCCAGTGCGGCGCATCCGTGGTGTACTGCAAAGCGTAGCTGTGGCCACCTGAGTAGTCGCCGATCAGCTCGGCTATGACCTCGGTCTGCTGGATGAAGTTCTTGGGAACGCCTCCGCCGATGTAGATCACGCCGGTCTTGGCGGACTTCTCGACCATTCTGGTGATCTCGTCCACATCCTTGATCTGATCCACCATGACGCTGCAGCCCTCGCGCAAAGCCATGACCATGCCGATGCCCCAGGAGCTGTCACCGAGCGCGGGCACGAAGATGGGAACACCCGCTTTGTGGGCCGCCCCGAGGATGGTCGTGTCCGGCAGGCCCTCGCCCACCAGGTGCATTATCTCGCGCGAGGAGTAGCGGTGGTTGGGATCGAGCCCCTTCACGAATTTGGAGATGTGATTGTCGGCCTTGTGCAGCTCGATCTCCGAGACGAAGACATCGTAAATCCGATCGATCTTGCACTCATTGAGGTAAGCATCATCGGCACAGGCGCTGCCCCGGTAGTGCACGATGCCGAGACCCTCGCACAGGTCATGAAAGAGATTGGCTCCGGTGCTGACCAGGCAGTCCACTTTTCGCTCCCGCAAGAGGTAGGCGATGAACTCGCCAAGGCCCGCAGGAACCATCGCGCCCGCCAGGCCGAGGAAGATGGTTACATCCTCATCCAGCATTCGCTGCCAAACGCCCAGCGATGTTCCCAGCTGGCCGCCTTGAAAACCCATCTTGCCCATGTCCGATACGAGTTCGGCCACACCCCGATCCTTCATGGGTATGGTAGTCCTTATCCGCTCACCGTTGCAGATAAAATCATGACCGTGACCGTGATCCATTTTCTCCCTCTAATTCTGCGCCAATCTTGCTTCTATTCTTGCTACTCAAAGCAGTGATTTTGTTTCAATTGAAGTATTGTTGCCTTATATCATTGAAGTCATGGATACGTTTAAAGATTGTCCATCCCCAAAATATAAGCCCCTAGAGGATAGGCCCCTAAAGCCCGCAAAAAAGATCGCCGCCGAAGGCATCCTTGCATGAGCTTTATATACCAATAAGGTCTCTAAAGTTAGGTTCGACACGACTGGCCCGAGTTCATGGGGAGGTGATGCTTCGTTATGTTTGCAGCTTGCGATTCAATCTTGGAAAAAAGCGCAAGTGATGATGAGGGCGCATTCAGGCTCGGGAGCAGGAATCAAGGGAATGGCTAGAAATGAGAAGGTAGTCAAGGGGAAGGCTAGGAAACATGTGGAAGGCTGAGGATTCTTTGGATCTCTACGGGATAGAGAATTGGGGCAACGGCTATTTTTCCGTTAACGATAAAGGTAATATTATAATTTTTCCGAACAAAGACCGCACTCAGTCAGTGGATGTGATGGACCTAATCGAGGAGATCGAGAGATCCAAGGACCTCGAGTTTCCCGTCCTACTGCGCTTTCCCCAGATGCTGGAAGACCGGATCAATGAGATCACGGGTGCCTTTTTAGGCGCTATCGACGAGTTCTCCTACAAAGGCACTTATCAGCCCATCTTCCCCATGAAAGTCAATCAGAGAAAAGAGGTCATCGAGTACATCATAAAATACGGAGCCAAGTACCACATCGGTCTGGAAGTGGGAACCAAAGCGGAGCTTTTAGCAGCCCTCTCCCTGGGCCTTCCCAGAGACGCGCCCCTCATCTGCAACGGCTACAAGGACGAGGACTACCTGCGGCTGGCTCTGAGCATCCATAACGTCAATAACATCATAATCGTGGTCGATCTCTTCGAGGAGATCTTTGATATTCTGAAGTACGCCGCCGAGATGGGCATCGTGCCGAGGGTGGGCATGAGGGTCAAGCTCTTCGCCCGCGGCTCGGGGCGCTGGGTGGAATCGGGCGGCGAGGCTGCCAAGTTCGGACTTTCTACCAGCGAAGCCCTGGAGCTGATGAAGATCCTGCGAGAGAAAGGTCTCATAGACAGTTTGAAGATGATTCACTTCCACATCGGCTCTCAGATCACGGACATTCGTACCATCAAGAACGCCATGAACGAGGCGGCGCGCATCTATGCCAAGGTCCGCAAAATGACCGGCATCGAGTACCTGAACGTGGGCGGCGGCCTCTCTGTGGACTACAACGGCTCGAACACTGCCACCCCCTCCAGCGCCAACTACACGCTGCAGGAGTATGCCAACGATGTGGTCTACACCGTGCAAAAGATCTGCGAAGACGAGGACGTGCCCTGCCCCACCATAGTCTCTGAGAGCGGTCGAGCCATCGCTGCTTACCACAGCATGCTCATTTTCAAGGTCATCGGCAGGAAGAACGCCAAGGACTCTCTCCTGCGAACGCCGAAGGAAGAGGACCCCATCCAGATCGACGACCTTTGCAGCGCCTTCAAGGAGATCGACATCGACAACTACAAAGAGCACTACCACGACGCATTGCAGTACCGGGACGA
>RPOO01000242.1 GCA_003857025.1 Methanothrix sp. | reverse complement strand
CGTACATCTTCCAATCCGGACCCATCATCATTATCGTGCCGGGGGCCTGAGTGCCCTGGCCGTCGTTCCAGTGATATGTGGCAATCTTTGTCATCACTCGCGGCTGGTCTATTGTGAATGTTGTGGGGTTTGGCGGATTGTTATACACTGTGGCACACGTACCATGTGCATATATGCGCATTTCGTTACTATCAAGCATCGGATAACTATAGCATTGACCGAAGCTGCTCGGTGTTACTATAAATATCGCAAAAAGCATTGCTAACAGCCCTATCAATTTGTGCATTTGGTGTGTCCCTCCTTTAAGCATCTAATCGACTCTTGATTATCTTTGCTTAAAGATAGTCAACAAATCTTTTTTGCATCTATTTATAATATACGTAACATTTTGATTGCAGCTATTGATTATAAATATCATGTATATTAATTGTATATTCAAAATCGATAGCATCAGATTGGTATTTTGGTTTGCGGGTCTTTGTCAGGCGGTGGCATAATTGCGGTCGATGCATACGATGCACAAAATTCCGGAAGAAGAAGAATGCCTATGACTTACACTAATAAGCTAATAAAATGAGGACGACCTGAAGCCCAAAGGCCCCAGATCTTCTGCTCGATTTGCCGGATACCCGGGTTAAGTTACCAGATACTCAAGCTGATTTACCATTTACCAGATACTCCGCCAGAATTGGTTTGGATTTTTCGCTCGGATGCTACCAGATTATCGGCCTGTGGTCCTCCGCCCGGTAAAGCTTGTCTCCCGGCTTTATCTCCGGGAATGCTTTGTAGAATTCCGGAACGTTAAACGGTGCGCCGTTAGTTCTGAAAATATGTGGCGAGTGAGGATCTGTCAGCACCGATGTTCTCAGCGATTCGTTTCTTATGGATTCCCTCCAGATTTGGGCGAAGCTGAGGAAGAACCTCTGGTCTCCCGTGAAGCCGTCGATCTTCTCCGGTTCATCCTTCAAAGAAATATGGTAGGCGAGGTATGACATAGTCAGGCCGCCGAAGTCCGCGATATTCTCGCCCAGTGTCAGGTTGCCGTTGATGAAAAGGCCGGGCAGGACTTCGAAATTATTGTACTCATCTACCAGGATGAGAGTGCTCTTATTGAAATCGTCGGCATCCTCTTGCGTCCACCAGTCGGTCAGGTTGCCGTCTTTGTCGTATTGTCTTCCCTGGTCGTCGAAGCCGTGCGTCATCTCGTGCCCGATCACAGCTCCTATCCCCCCGTAGTTCATGGCGTCATCCGCATCTTTGTTGAAGAAAGGCGGCTGCAAAATTCCCGCCGGGAAGACTATAAGGTTCTTCGCCGGGTCATTGTAGGCGTTGACCTCTTGCGGAGACATATACCAGGCATCACGGTTCACAGGCTTTCCGATCTTGTCCATGCCGTTGATCCCGTGATTGAACTCGAAGATTCCTGCTCGAAGAACATTTCTGACATAGGAGTCGTTCTTAATTTCCAGGGCCGAGAAGTCTCTCCACTTATCCGGATAGCCGACCTTGACATCCATCAAATCCAGCTTCTCCAGAGCCTTTTGCTTGGTGGCGTTTTCCATCCATGTGATGTTATGAAGGCGCTCTCTGAATGCGGTCTTCAGGTTGCCCACCAGGTCCAGCATCCTGGCCTTGGATTTTTGATCGAAATACTTTTGCACATACAGCTTTCCGATGGGCTCTCCCAGAAACGCGCTCTCCGTCTTGATGACTCTCTTCCAGCGCGGCTCCATCTCCTCCTGGCCGTTCAGCTTTCTGCTGTTAAAGTCGAACGACTCATTCTCAAAGGCTGAATTAAGGAACGGGGCTGTGTCGGATATCAGTTTCCAGCGCAGGAAGGTCTTCCAGTCTTCCACGCTCTCATTTTGCATCATCGCGCCAAGCTCTTTCGCAAAGGGCGGATTCATGATGTTGATCTCTTTGATCTCCGGATAGCCGATATCTGCGGCAAACTTCTTCCAGTCATATCCCGGAGCAAAGCCGGCCAGCTCTTCCATGCTCATTTTGTTGCATGTCTTGACGGGATCTCTGTTCTCCACATTGGTGAAGGAGGCATTGGCCAGGCGTGTCTCCATCCTCATAATCGTCTGTGCATTCTTGGAGCCGTTCTCCGGTGTGTCTCCGAGCAGGGTGAACATTCGGGTGACATGCTCCAGATAGTCCTTCCGTGTCTTTGCAGATTCATTATCTTCTCGGAAGTAGTAGTCTCTGTCCGGCAGGCCCAGGCCGCTTTGGTAGAGAGTCGCCATCATGATTTTACTGTTCTTGGGATCGGCATCGGCAAAAAAGGAGAAGAATGGGCCGACGGAACAGTCTCTCAGGAGGAAAGCTGAGACATTCTGGACATCCGAGGTGTTTGAAATGTTGTCAATTCGAGCGAACTCCTCTTTGAGGGGCACGATGCCTTGTTTTTCAATGGAGGCGGTGTCCAGCCCCGTCCGATAAAACTCACCGATCTTTTGGTCCAGGCTTCCTTCTTTTGCGGATGTATTGTTGGCCGCTTCTTCTACCAGTGCTCTGACCCGCTCATCCGACTTATCGCGCAAGATCCTGAATTCGCCGTAGCTGGTTTTATCGGCCGGAACAGGATGGTTCTTTATCCAGACGCCGTTGACGTACTCATAAAAATCGTCGCCCGGCCTTGCCGAGAGGTTCATGTTGGCAGGATCAAACGCGTTGGTGCTGTTCCGATCATCGGATGATGCAATATCTCGCGCATCAGCTTGAATGACGGCTGCCAAAAGGATCAGAAAGACAAGCAGAATAAGCCGACAAGCATCACGTTTTATGTTTGAAGATATGTTCAATTTCATGCTGATTTCAATCTCCTCAAATTCTTCGATATCTTTGAATTATTCCAATTTGAATTATTCCAATGTAGTATGAATTCCCTTTACCTTAAAAATTTTCTTATGGACTATGGTTTTAGCATTATCTCTTTTGTTTGACCATCAATGCAAGAATTGATGAATATTTCCGCATTTTTTATCGCAAAGACTGATGATGTTGATGGAATGGATCATTGATCCGTTTAATGAAAAAAAGACGCAGAGGAAGAGCCTTGCTCTAGGCCTTCTTCTGCTTCTTGCGCCACATGTATCCGCCGATTGCAACGATGATGATGATAACAACCGCAGCCGGCAGGAGCAGAGATGAGGACGCGGCCTTGACCGTCACGGGGATCTTCATGCTCTCCGAGATGACGGTGTCGCCGTTGACATCGGTATACTTGATCTCGCTGTTGATTCCGTAATCCTTGGGTGTGGCATCGGAATCGACATCAAGCCTGAAGACAACGGTCTTCGATTCACCCGGCTGCAATGTGCCGATGAATGCCTGGTCGTCGGTGGACGAGAAAGGCTTGAAGATGGAGAGTCTTGCTACGGCATCCTTGATGGGGTCGTCGCCAATGTTTTTGTAAGCGACCTGGACGGGAGACTTCTTGTCGCCGGCAGCCATTTTTCCTGTAGAATTAAGGATCTCAAAGTCCGCCTGCTTCTTGACGACTATGTTGATGGGAACCGTCTGGTTAGCCTTCTGGTAGATGTAAGACTCCCGGAAGTTGGCAAGAGTCGGCGAGCTTCCGCTGGTGACCAGAGCAGAGGCATAGACGCGCACATTGTCCTGATAATCGTAAGATAGGTTCAGATTAAGCGGATACTGGCCGGAAGGCGCATGCTCACCGATCTTGATGGTGAACTTCAAGGGTGATTGGGTCTTGTCGCCCGATTTCAGGGACTGGACAACCTGGTCGCCGGATTTGACGTCGATTTGCGGATTGTCGGAATGCAGGCTGGCGGTGACGCCAAGAGCGGTGGGCTTCTTGTACTCTTCCTGCAGCTCGGCTGCGGCCAAGGCAAACTCTTTGGGGTTTTGCGGAGTCAGGTCTTCCTTGAAGCCGATGATTCGTCCGTAGTTGGTCAGGTCCACATACAGAGTAACGGTATCTCCTCGCTCGAATTCGTTTGTGCCGGATACGCTGGCGGAGATGCTGGGGCTTCCGTACATGGTGTAGTAGTTGTCTCCACCTAATTCGTATGGAATGTAGGTATTCTGGGCCAGGGATGGTGCCAGTATGGCCATTAAGCAAAGGCAAAGCAATGCCGGTTTGAAATTCATTTATTCTCCTCTTGCGTTTATGAATTTAAGGGATTTCATCAATTCTTGTTTTGCATTATTTACGCTTTCGCGCCGGATCTCCATGCGGAACATCAGAACGATGAAGACTGTGAATGTGGTGAGTAGGGCGAAGACGACGGCGAGCACCGTGATGAGACCGAAGTTATTGGTGATCAGGAATGGGGACGCGATCAGCGCGCCAAACCCAAATACCGTGGTAAGGCCGGAAGCCATCAGCGCCGATCCTATGCGCCTAGTGGTGATACGGAGCGCCTCCCTGGGGTCGCCGATATTGTTCAGCTCCTCGTAGAAGCGTTCCATCATCAATATGGCATATTCCGATCCCACGCCTAAGATGAGAGCACCTAAAGTTGCGGTGAGGGGCGTGTACTTCATATCTGCGATGTACATCACGCCTCCCATCCAGCCGATGACGACGAGCATGGGCAGCACGGGCAGCAGGGCCTTGATCAGATCCCTGTAAATTATCAGGAGCAATCCGAATATCAGTATGAGTCCGAGCAGAGTCATCTCCGTCCTGCCCGTGGTCAATGCTGTAATAACCGTGGTCATGACCACAGGGTCGCCCGTCT
>RPOO01000241.1 GCA_003857025.1 Methanothrix sp. | reverse complement strand
TAAGCTCCTCAGGGGTTTTCTTGACTCCTTCAATTGGTCGAATTGCAAAGGGCGTGTTTTCACTATCAACATCAATAAACAGGAAACTTCCTATGAAATAACCTTTCAAGATAGAGACCAAAAAATCCTTTATGTCGTCCCTCATCCAAACAAAGGGGCGCTGAAAATCAGGCAGAACTATCTCACCATCATCTATTGGTTGTATAAAACTAATTAAGGATTTGCTAACCGGCGTTACATCCACTTGATCATCCCCAATCGATCCTTTTTTTATTTCTACTGGCAGGCCGCTCGATAACCTCACCTGATGCTATCTTATTTATGGTTTCCCGGTCTGGTCTAATCTTTGGCATCGGCCTCTCTCTCAAACAGCCTCTTCTGGTATTCCGCCAATCGGTTCAGCGCCTCGCGGGGCGTCAGAGAATCAATGTCCAGGCGCGTGATCTCGTCCAGCAGCGGGTCGCGGGTCTGGGGCTGCAGGATCTTCTCGCCTTCCGGTTTGTCGAAGAATATGAGCTGAGTGTAGCGGGACGATTTTTTCGCTTTCTTGTTATTGGAGAGCGGCTCGATCACCGCCTCCTTCTCGATCTCTTTTAGGATCTCGTCTGCCCGCCTCGTCACAGCATCCGGTACGCCGGCAAGCCTCGCCACATGCACTCCGTAGCTCTTGTCCGTCGCCCCAGGAACAACGGTGCGCAGGAACGTGATATTGCCCTTTTCCTCTTTGACGGCGATGCTGCAGTTGCGAACCCCTGTCAGGATGCCTTCCAGTTGCGTGAGCTGGTGGTAGTGGGTGGCGAAGACCGCCTTGCATTTGATGCTGCTATGCAGATACTCGGATATAGCCCAGGCCAACGAGAGCCCGTCGAAGGTGCTCGTGCCGCGACCCACCTCGTCCAGCAGCACCAGGCTGTCCCTCGTTGCCGCAGCAAGGATGTTGGCAATCTCCGTCATCTCCACCATGAACGTGCTCTGGCCTGCAGACAGGTCGTCGTAGGCTCCCACGCGGGTAAAGATGCGATCAACCAGACAGAGCGAGGCAAAAGTCGCGGGCACAAAAGACCCGGCCTGGGCCAGGATGACGGAGATGGCGATCTGCCTCATGAAGGTGGACTTGCCTGCCATGTTGGGGCCGGTGAGGATGATCAGCCGCTCGCGATCATTGTCCAGCAGGATGTCGTTGGGCACAAAACCGCCCCGCATGGCTTTGTCGAGCACCGGGTGCTTGCAGCTACGCAAAGCGATTTTTCCCTCGGAATTAAACTCGGGCTTGACAAAGGAGTTCTCAGACGCCACAGTGGCCAGGGCCGCCAGCACATCCAGCTCGCCCATTGCCGCCGCCCTCTGCTGGATCTCTTTGGCATGCCCGGAGACAACGCTGCGCATTTTGCCGAAAAGCTCCTGCTCCAGCGTTATGGACCGCTCCTGGGCGGAGAGGACCTTCGTCTCCATCTCTTTCAGCTCCGGGGTGATGAAACGCTCCGCATTGGCCAGGGTCTGCTTGCGAATGAAGTTCTCCGGAACCAGGTGCATGTTTGCTCTGGAGACCTCCAGGTAGTAGCCGAATACGTTATTGTAGGCGATCTTGAGGGACTTGATGCCGGTGCGCTCTCGCTCAGAACTCTCCAGGCGCGAGATCCAGCCTTTGCCGTCTTTGAGCAGGGCGCGAAGCTGGTCCAGCTCTGCATCATAGCCGGACTTGAGGACGCCGCCGTCACGCAAATTGGTGGGCGGATCGTCGGCGATGGATCTTTCCAGAAGGGCCACGACATCGTCAAGTGGTCCCAACCGACGGCCCAGATCCAAAAGGTAGGGCGTCGACGCGCCCTGAAGCGTTTGCGCGAGACCAGGCAGCCGCTGCAAGGTGCTCTTCAGCACCACCATCTCTTTGGGATTGGCCGCGGCGCAGGAGACACGGCTCATCAGCCGCTCCAGGTCGGAGGCTCCCTTCAGCTCCTCGGAAAGGCTCATGCGCAGCACGGCATCGCTGCAAAGCTCTTCCACTGCATCCAGCCTTCTCCTGATGGCGTCCAAAGACTGAAGCGGCATCTGAATCCAGCGAGCGAGGGTGCGCGCGCCCATGGGAGTCTTGGTCTCATCCAAAAATTCCAGCAGCGTTCCCCGGCGCGTTCTGTCGCGAATGTTTCTTAAAATCTCAAGATTGCGCAGCGTGACATCATCCAGCACCATGAACTCGGAGCCTGAGTAGTATCGGATGTCGAACAAATGTCCCAGGGCGTCGAAGTGTGAGCGGTGCAGGTAGTTAAGGATCGCACCGCAGGCGCGCGTGGAAAGCGGCTTGTCGCAAAGGCGCAGCCTCTCCTGCCAGTCCGGACCAAAGCGGCCCTCCAGAGCGGACGCAGCGCTCTTTGCCGAGAAGCAGGCGTCTTCCAGGACCTGCTGCCTTGCGCCTTCCCAATTCAAAGTGATCGGCGCGATGCATTCCGCGGGCCGGAACTTGGCCAGCTCGGACGCCAGCCTCTCCGCCGGGATCTCAGTGGTAAGGAACTCGCCGGTAGAGACATCCAGGAAGGCCAGACCCATCCGATCCGCTTCCGGGACCGCTGCAGCCAGAAAATTATTGGAGCATTCCTCCAGCATAGCGGGCTCGATGATGGTTCCGGGCGTCACCACGCGAGTGATCTCACGCTTCACCAAACCCTTGGCGAGCTTGGGGTCCTCCATCTGGTCGCAGATGGCGACCTTGTGCCCGGCCTTGATGAGCTTGGCAAGGTAGGCATCCAGGGCGTGATAGGGCACGCCCGCCAGGGGAATCTTGTTTCCTTCATCGTCTTTTTGGCGAGAGGTGAGGGTTATGTTCAGGTCGCGGGCGACGACCACTGCATCTTCGGCAAAGGTCTCGTAAAAGTCGCCGACGCGAAACAGCAGTAATGCGTCTGGGTATTGCTTCTTTTCCCGGTAGTACTGCTCCATGAGGGGCGAGAGTTTGGCGGCAGGCATTCTGGTCCATCGACCTTTGAGTCTTCCTGATATTTTCCCTTTTGGCTGAACCTGCACTGAAGCTCGCTGGCGACTATCCCACTCATCCGAATATGAGCAATTTGATTGCAGATGGTAGCTAATTGAACAAACGACGATATTAGGAAAAATTTATATACGTTGATTGTCGTTATAGGTGGTGACGATAATTAAATTGGTGATATGTTATGAAGATCCGAATTGTTAGCTCCAAGAAAGATATTGATACCTTAAAGCCGAACGAGAAAGCAGTCCATCTAGCATTCCGAGCATCAAATCTTGATTTCCTCGGCCTGATGCAGAAGGCTCCGAGGCTTCAGCTCATCCAGATCCCGCCTTCCTACCGGAAAACCGTATCGAAGACCGTCGGTGCATTCCTGGAGATGCAGGGCGTGGCCCTCATCGAAGGCGATGTCTGGGGCCATAGAAAAGACCTCGATGAATACTTCATGGTCCCCGATGAAGCGGAGAGAGCCATAAAAGCCATGACTGAAAAAGGCGTAGCTCCGGAAGAGATTGCTGCAGAAGTTCAGAAGACCTCCAAGATGGGGAGGGCGCTAATCGAATACATAGCCAAAGCCGAGATGGCGGCGTAGCTGCCGTCTCGCTTGTGGCATTTTAAAGCAAAAACAAAAATTAGATGCATCCAGGCAGCGTGTTGCCGTTGATGTTTTGGCTATCTTTGCCGATCATTCAGGCTTATTTATTTTGGCTACTTTGCCCATTTTGGCCTATTTTGTCTCTGGGCAAGCATCTATCACGAAGATGTTGATCGTCACTCCCAAGCTGCGATTGTTCTCGGTTGCCTCCAAAATCCGATCCAGGTATTTTAGCGCCTCGTCGTCGCTTGACAGTGTGGCATTGACCGTTGCCCGACTGATGCTCTTCTCCGGAGTGGCCGGCTTTGAGGAAGAAGGCACGATATTTTCCGTAATATTGATCCGGCTCGTATCAAGACCAGGAATGACGCTCTTTATGGAGGCCACTAATGACGACTTCTTGAAAGATCCGTTATGTGTTTGAACCAGGCTTCCGTTCTTGAAGATATAGAATCTCGGGTAGGATATAATATTGTATTTCTCCGCCGTCTTGTTGTTAATCTCGGCATTGAGGAGCCCGAATGCGACCTGGCCGCTTAGCTCTCCTGCCAGTTCCGTGATTGTGGAATTCATCTTCTCACAGTATTCGCACCATTCGGCAAAACCCATCAGGACGAAGGTGGGATACTTGTTAAGGGCAAATCCCAGGTTTGCATCCGTGACCAGCATTGGCGATGCGGGTTTGTCGACGCCGAGCATGGCCAGGGGAATTTTCTTGGAAGAAGATGAGGCTTTGGTTGCTGCCGCTTCCTTTGCCGCCTTCTCTTCTTGCGCGGCTTTGACGCGGCTGATGTTAAGGCTCGGCAACTGATCCTTCAGCATTTTGGCAACTGCCGACTTGGAGACATACCCTACCGTCCTATGCACAAGCGTTCCATTTCGGAAGACCAGGAGCGTCGGGAAGTACTCGACGCCTAACCACTTGGCGGTCAGGTTGTCGTCTTTTATGCTAATCTTTCCGAAAACCACTTGTCCGTAAAGCTCGTTCGAGAGTTGATTTATGTTGGCGTCCATGTCCTCGCAAGGCTCGCATCCGGGAGCGTAGTAGTCCAGAACAAAGAATGGATACTCGCTGACGGTAGCATTCACGACACTGTCATTTATCTCCAGAATAAAATTGCCGGAATTATGGTTTGTGGGCGAAG
>RPOO01000240.1 GCA_003857025.1 Methanothrix sp. | reverse complement strand
TTGAAGAGAGCTTTCAGGAAAAAGCCATCGGCGAGATGGAATCCCTCTACCATGAATTGAGGGGGCTGACACGGAAAGGAGATACAGTCTACATCGAGGTCTTCGGATCGATGACGCTATTTGAGTCACGGCCTGCGATTGTTGGAACAGCCCTTGATATCACGGAACGAAAGAGAATTCAAGAAGATCTGCTCAAGGCCAAGGATGCGGCAGAGGCGGCAGCCCGCGCCAAATCGGAGTTCCTGGCCAATATGAGCCATGAGATCCGAACGCCCATGAATGCCGTCATCGGCATGACCAGCCTAATCCTGCAGACCGAATTAAACTCAGAGCAAAAAGAATATCTGGAGACTATCCGAAACAGCGGCCAGGCGCTGCTGTCCATCATAAACGACATCCTTGACTTTTCCAGAATTGAGAGCGGAAAGATAGAGCTGGAAGCAGTTCCGATGCAAATCAAGCACTGCATTGAGGAAGCGCTGAACCTCATATCGCCGCAAGCCACGGAGAAGGGCTTACGCATCTGGTACAGGATAGAAGGCGAGATCCCGGAGACGGTTGTCGGCGATGAGTCAAGGGTTCGCCAGGTGCTGATCAATCTTCTCGGCAATGCGGTGAAGTTCACCGAAAAAGGCGAGATAGAAGTCCGAGCGGCAGCCACAAAGCTTTCCGGCAGCTACGAAATTCATTTCTCGGTCAGAGACACGGGCATCGGCATCACCCCGGAGACCTCCAAGCGTCTGTTCCAGCCTTTTTCTCAGGCAGATGCTTCGACCTCGCGAAAATATGGCGGCACAGGGCTCGGATTGGCCATCAGCAAGCGTCTGGTGCAGCTCATGGGTGGCCGGATCTGGGTTGAGAGCAGGGAAGGCCTGGGCAGTACGTTCCACTTCACCATCCGAGCAGGCCAATTCGTCGGCCTGGCGGAAAAGTCTCTTTCCGATCCTCATGAAAAAGCGGCGCAAAACAACCTGCAAAGTGGAAGGGATCTGTCCATTCTTCTGGCCGAGGATAACCCGGTGAATCTGAGAATGGCCATACTCATGCTTAAAAAGCTTGGATACGAAGCCGACTATGTAAGCAATGGCAAAGAAGCCCTGCAAGCCCTGCAGCGCAAGCATTACGACCTGATTTTAATGGATGTGCAGATGCCTGAGATGGACGGCCTGGAAGCGACGGCTGAAATCAGGAAAATCTGGCCGACCGACGGACCGAGGATTGTAGCCCTGACCGCCCATGCCATTTCCGGCGACCGGGAGAAGTGCCTGGAATCCGGAATGGATGATTATCTATGCAAGCCCATAAACCTGGAAGATCTGAAAGCTGCCATAGATCAAACATCCCAGCCAAAGTGAGATCAAGCACTCATCATCGATTCCCGGGCGCTTCACTGTAGACTGAAAATTGAGAATCTGGCCATAGAGATTGTTTATCGAAAGATCGTTATAGAAACACCATTTATCAATGAGATCGTTTTTTTTAGGCTTGATTCAGGAAAGCTGCCTCTCCGGCAAATGAAAAAATGCGATAGATAAAAAGGATAAAGGCTTGCTTCAGACCCGATACATCTTCAGGCCTGATACCTCTCCAAGTACGATTCGATATATTTCCCGACTTTCTCACCCCGATAAATTCCGGCGTGACCCTCGCAAAGCACGTCCGCCTTGAGCGCCAGGAGCTTTTGCATGGACACCCGCCACTGCTTCAAGTCCGAGCCCCAAGCGGGCGAGAACGGCCCGTGAATATCCTGGCCGAAGAGCACCCTGCCGTCCTTGGTATCGATATAAACCGAAATGCTGCCGGGCGTGTGGCCGGGCGTGTGCAGGAAATTAAATTTAAGGTCGCCGAGCATCAATTCTTGCAGCTCGCCCGAAAGGAGCGTGTCAACCTTGACCGGCCTGTAGTCCACGCCGTACATGCTGGCCGCCGTAAGGCTGTTGTTCTCGCCCTCAATTCCCGCCCGATCAAGTTCGTGGGCAATGATCTTGGGGCCGTATCGCTCCTTCCAGGCAGCCAGGCCGCCGATGTGGTCTATGTGGCAGTGCGTGGCGATAATGTGCCAGACTCCGGCGGGCTCAAAGCCCAGCGATCTGACATTCTCCTCAATCCGATCGATGCCGTAGCCCACACCGGAATCGATCAGAACCTGCTCGCTGCCTGCATCCACCAAATAAACATAGGCGTCTTCGGGAGCGGAAAAACCAGAACCTCCCACGATGTAGACTCGATCACAAACGGCTTTTGCTCTGTTCATGGCCGATCTTTTTAATTTTCCTCCAGCTTAGAACTTATGCTCGGACTTGATCAAAAATTGCAGCGACCCTAGACTTTGGCCTTCCGCTCTTCCTCTTCCCGGACGGCCCGAAGCTTTCGGATGCTGAAGTAGTATTCCACCAGCAGAGCGATACCGGCCAGACCCATAATGCCGAAGATTATCGTCAAAGCCTGCATGGCGTTATCGCGATAGTAGTTGATCTCGATGTAGGGAATCTTCGTGGTATTGTTCCAGGTGAGAACGCTTCCCGCTTTATCCTCTTGGAATTCGTCTGGCAGAGGGTTGGCAATTCCTAAGAATCGGTTGCCTGTGGTGTATCCCGGCGGAAGGATAATGCGCACAGCTCTTGCATCCCGGATGGGCAAGATGAACTGCTGGCCCTGCACGGGAATGGAGTAAACCAGATCGCCCGTGACGTTTCTCTCAAAGGTGAGGCTGTAAATGTGGCTTCCCCGCCAGAAGAGATAGCTGCTATTCAGTGGCACGCTCTGGTTGTTTTGGTCCAGTAGTGTGATGTTCTCGGTCTTTTCGAATAGAGTGAGGTTGAGATGGCTGGCATTGACAGGCATTGTGACCTTTGCTTCCTTTAGCCCCAGGCGATAGACAGTTCCGTTGAACTCTTCGGCAGGGCAGGCAGGACAGACAAGGCCGATAACGGCGAAGGCTATCAGAAACAAGGCAGCCAATTTCATTCTCCCGGCAACGGGGCTGCAATTCATATTATTGTCGCGCATCTCCACAAAATAGTCTGGCGCGCTCCATATTTATCAAGGGCGCGCTTCCGGACCTATACCATTTATTAATAGTTTTTATCATATCGAATTTTCGCAAAAATATAGAAAATATTACAAAAATAATGCAAAACCGGCAAATTACGGTCAATTAAAAAGGTATATCTCCTACCCAAGCACTATTTTTTTCGTCTGACAAAATATTTGCTGCCGGAATTTTCTGCTGGGTACGAGTCGCGAAACATAAATAATGGTATTAGATCATTA
Organism: Methanothrix sp.; assembly: GCA_003857025.1. Lineage (GTDB taxonomy): Archaea > Halobacteriota > Methanosarcinia > Methanotrichales > Methanotrichaceae > Methanothrix. The sequence continues at coordinate 1,456 of RPOO01000240.1, read as the reverse complement.
GATAAGAATTGCATAAATTGCACAAGGAATCGCATAAAATGAGTCGCATAGCAAACAAGAATAAGAAATCAATACCAGTATTCGCAATATGGGCAATTTCATGATCTGAGAACCCTGATTTGGCAATCCGCGGTCCGCGAATCCATGATCTGCAATTGATCCTGGCGAATAGCGCGTCCAAGAGACTGGCAGAAATTCAAGATGATTCGGCATCTAAGGATTGAATTGCCTGGGGCCGACTCCTCCGTACGTGTGATGAAGCGAGGGTCAGATGACAGAGCGGCAAATCAAGAGGGCACCATGAGGGGGGACAATAATCAGCATTGCGCCGCCGATGATGCGCATATCGATCCGACAAACTCCGACCCGGAATCGGGAAAACAGTCTTCCGACGGGGATATGTTCAGAAAGCTCGCAGAGAATGTCCCGGTTGCTATGGCCCTCATCGACAGAGAAGGAAATATCAGATATATCAATTTGAAATTCGAGGAGCTATTCGGGTACAGCCTCCACGAGATCCCCCAAGGACGCATCTGGTTTCGCAAGGCTTTTCCCGATGCGGCATACCGTCACGAGGCCATAAAGGCTTGGATCGAGGATTCAAGCCATTCCGCCGTCGGCGAGATCGGGCCCAGATCATACAGCATTGTATGCAAAGACGGGACATAGAAAGCGATCAGCTTCGTCATGGTGAAACTGAACGACGGCAATAAAATCATCACATGCGAAGACATAACCGAAAGGAGGCGCGCTGTTCGCGACCTGCGGCTGGCCCATCAACAGCTCTGGGATATAATCGAGTTTTTGCCCGATGCCACTTTTGTCATCGATAAGGACAGGCGCGTCATCGCCTGGAACAAGGCCATTGAAGAGATGACGGGCGTCTTTAAGCAAGATATTATGGGCAAGGGCGATTATGCTTACGGCATTCCATTTTACGGCAAAGCGCGGCCAATTTTGATAGATCTTGTGTCAGACAACGATGAAGAGATTGAGACGTTGTACAACTATTTTGTCCGAAAAGGAGACACAATTTATGTCGAATGCAACATCACGCATCTTCCGGGAGGGCCGGCATTCATCTGGGCAAAGGCCACTCCACTTCTGGATAATGACGGAAATGTCGTCGGAGCAATCGAATCCATACGGGACATCACCGATCGCAAGCGATCTGAAGAGGCCGTAGAAGTGGCCAATTTAAAGCTCCAGGCCCTCATCCGCGCCTCGCCCCTGGCCATCTTAACCTTTGATCTGGCAGGGCGGGTATTGAGTTGGAACGATGCGGCAGAGCGCATCTTCGGCTGGAAGGAAGATGAGGTCTTGGGCCGCCTTCCGCCTTTCCTTATGCCTGACATGATGCATGAATTCCGTTCACTGATCAATATTGCAGCTCAGGGAAAATTCTTCGCAGGCCTCGAACTGCAGAGGAGGAAAAAAGACGGCGCGGCAATTGAGA
>RPOO01000239.1 GCA_003857025.1 Methanothrix sp. | reverse complement strand
TGGCATTTAATTTAAGATTTAGGAAAATGTTGTAGAACTTGAGCAAGGCTTGTAGGTTATATGTACTGAATTATGCAGCATGATCAAACTGGCCTAAATCCACTCTTGCCTGAGTGGCTATTCTGGAATACTATGGAATGATTTATCGACAATTGCCCGATAATGGATTTCGCAATCCGTGAGAACAAAAAACCGCGGTATAAGCTGGAGCGCAACACAAGAGGGGGTTTGACCTTAAGACGTATTTAAAAAAATATCTTTCGGCGTTGATTGCCTTAAAAAATGATGAAAATGATTCGGGTTGCACATACCATACCTAGAACAACAATTTGCCTAATATTTTAATATTACTTAGTCAAATTGTGCCCATTTGTTCGTATTACTACGAGAGCAAATGAATTCTGTCGTCCATTATCCCAGGATTATCCAAAAGTATATCTAAAGAGGAGCTATTCAGATTTGCAATGAACGATCTAATAACGCTATCAAAACTGGATTTAAGAGTCCCAAGGTGGGACATCGATAGATTGATCCCAAGACACTGCCCAATCTGCAATTCAGAAGGGAATGCCGAATATGTAAGGCCAGACGGACTGGTAATTCGATATTGCAGTAAATGTGGTACTTTTTTTGTATCCCCTTCACCATCAGAGGATCTTCTCAAAGAGTTTTATAAAAAGTATTTTGTGTTACACTTTGGGAGAGGTGCTAACTTCGATAAAAAAAGCGCAAAAGATTATTCATTGCTAAATCCCCAATCCGATTTACGCATTAGAGAACTCCTATCCATTATGAACCCAGAACAGAGGAGCGTTTTAGACGTAGGATGCGGCACAGGAATAACCTTATTTGGACTAAGGAAATTAGGAGCTCGTGTCGAAGGTATCGATTTAGATACAGATGCAGTTAATTTTGTTAATAATGAACTAGCAATCAAATGTAACTATGGGTCTGTAGCAGATCTTGAAGGGGAATTTGATATAATTATTTTGTTTGATTTTATAGAACACCCTTTAGACCCCCTGCCGACACTTATAAAGTGCAAGAGAATGCTTCGTCCCAATGGATTGATATTGATATGGACTCCGAATTCGACCTTTGCACACATAGATAATGAACCTATCCTATTCAGGGTTGATCTTGAACACATGCAATATCTTTCACTCAAGACATGCAACTACTTAGCGGATTTACTGGACTTAGATATAGTCCACTTAGAAAGCATAGGATATCCAAGTCTCGACGGAATTACTCAATGCGATTCTAAACAGGAAAAAATAAATATAATAAAAAATATTGTTGTGCATACTCCTGTAATTGGTGCGATGAGTAAATTTCTATATCAAATAGCAAATCAAAACGCAAATAGTCTTGATGAACGACTTGGCAGGTATCATCTTTTTTGTATTCTTCAGAACAAATCATTAGAATGACTTTTCCTAAGGGAAAGCCAATTCATTCCACCCGCCGGGGCCTTAGCTCAGGAATTGCAGGTTGTATATACTGTCTTGGACTGCCCTATGTGACTGCCAATACGCCAGATAACATTTTTATAAATACTTTTTCAACCTCGTAAGGTCCCCGATTCTACGCGCCGGATTCCATACTACCACAGATAGCGATTAATTGGAATCAGCCGAAGGTTGACAATCGATCCCATAGTGTATCGGAATGGTCAGGCAGATATAAGCGATTTTAGACCGATTGAGAATGGCATGAAAAGATAATGGAAGCGTTACAGGTTATACACACACACACACCTGGGTGGAAAGAGAATCAGACACCGCTTAAGCAGTAATTACAGGGAGGAGGGAAGGGCCTGGAAGACCGCCCTCGTTATGCCAGCACACCAATCGCGCCCTCAGCCCGCAATGCTGGCCAGCCCCGGAGCCGCGCCATTGGGAGTGAGCTTGTATATGTCGCCCCCCAGATCGACCTCCACATAACCGCCTTGGGGTGTGGCATCGAAGCCGTGAGTGGCCAGATAAAAGGCCAGGTCCTGGGCATCCATGCGAGGATCATCGAAGGACGAGACTGTCGACAACAGATTGGAGAGGGACGCTCTCGATGCGCTTGCCGTCGGCAGAGCCAGCAGGACCGCCAACGAGAGCAGACTTATTGCACTATTTTTCTTCCAGGCCATAGTTACATCTAAGCACTGCGAGAATCATATAGACGATTGCGTCCAACTTAATGTTAAAATTTTAATAGATCGGTCTTAGGCGACCTTCCAAAGCCGCGCTGGCTGCAGCGCCGAAACCGGGACAAGAAGGAACAAGCGGCCATTATCAAGCGCCATAACCTTGCTGCAAATCCGCTAATGCCCCTTCGAGTTCAAATCCACCGGCCCAGCCAAAAAAATGCATTTTTCCATCAAGTTCCGCAGGCGGTATCTGCGTAGCTCTTCTCGATCACTTCTCGCTCCGGCGCGACCTCGGCGAAGATCTGGGCCTCGAAGTGCTGCACCACCGTATCCTCATCCAGCCACGCATCCGGTGAGAGCCCGGCTTTGACACAGGTCTGGCTCAGGAACTCCAGGGAATCAAAGCCCCACTCCGGAGCCACCTGAGGCAGCAGCAGCCCTGAGTACGGCCCCTTGGAGACGATCAGGCCGTCTTTTCCGACGCGCACCAGCTCTGGCAGCTTCTTCTTGGGCGCGTCGTAGGGCTCCGGTTTGGTGAGGATGGTGACCTCAACGACGATTTGCTTCAGTTCGCCCGGTCGCACGCACGGGAAGCGCGGGTCCCGCGAGCAGGCATTGATGGCCGAGTCCACGATCGCTCTGCCTAGCGGCATAACGGGCTGCGGATAGCCGATACAGCCGCGCAGGTCGCCTTCCATGTGAAGTGTTACGAAGACACCCCGCAGCTCATCAAATACGGGCGGCAAATTCTTTAGCTCGATTATCTTTTTCTTTTCGATGTAGTTGGTGAGGGCATCTCTGGCCAGCCTGACGGCAAGGCGGCCTTCCTGCATAGTCAGCATGATTTAATAATGGACGCCAAAGCTATTAAATAGTTATGATTTGTGAACAATCTTGAAATCAGAATAGATATGTATTCTGGCAATAGAATTGCCCAAGTTTTGGCGTTTCATCATTTTTGCGGCTTCAATCATCGGAAGGCCGACAGAAAGCAACTAACCGAAGAGTAAGCAACTGTAATCGAGAACTGTATGGTGTTAAAATAGCATTGATGCCATTCTCATCTATGAGGAATCTATGAGCATGAAAGCAATCGGAATTGTGGGAAGCCCAAGAAAGAACGGCAACGTCGACACATTAGTACAAACCGTGCTGCAGGGAGCCAAAGAGGCAGGTTTTGAGACCGCCAAGTACAACCTGAACGAGATGAAATACAGAGGCTGCCAGGCATGTGATTACTGCAAGAGTCATGATCAATGCCGACAGGATGATGACGTCTTAGCGCTGCTTAAAGAGATCGCCAGCGCAGATGCAGTGGTATTCGGATCTCCGATATACTTCTCCCAGTTCACCGGCCAGTTCCGGCTCATGGAAGATCGGATGTACTCATTGATCGATTCGGGATTCAATTCACGCCTGAAGGCCGGAAAGAAAGCCATAATTGTAACCAGCCAGGGAAATCCTGATCTATCCGCCTATGAAAAGGCATCGCAGGAATTTGCCGGAGCGCTCAAGATACTTGGGTTTGAGGTAACCGAGACCATAAGCCTGGCCAATGCAAATTCTCTGCACGCAGTCAACGATAGAGCGGATCTGCTGGAGAAAGCAAAGGCGGCGGGAAAGGCCCTGTAATTTTTCATTTTTTCCCATTTTTTCCCATTTTTTCGAGCTGCGGTAGAGACGGTAATCTACAAACGCTCGCGACAAGATCACTATCAATGGACTTTGCCATGTACCATCAATTTAAATAATGCAATAAATAATTTGGAGCATAACAATTGACAGATATTATCCAGACAGGTGGAAAAATGAAGAAAATAGGATTCATCGCTTTTGTGGGATTGGTCGTTCTCGCTATGGCCGCCCTGGCCTTGTCCGACAGCTCCAATTCGGAAGGCTCGGGAGTCGTAAAGCTGCCTTCGCCGCGCACCGATGGAGGTATATCCGTGGAAAAGGCCCTCTCGGAGCGGCGATCAATAAGAAGCTTCAAGAATGAATCTTTGACGATAGATGAGGTCTCCCAGCTCCTCTGGGCGGCGCAGGGAGTGACGGACGACAAAGGCCACCGCACCTCGCCCTCCGCTATGGCTTCGTATCCGCTGGAAGTCTACCTGCTGGCAGGAAACGTCACCGGCCTTTCGGCAGGAGCCTATCACTACTCGCCACAGGGCCACAATCTGACTGCCATTTCACTCGGAAATAAGATCGGCGAGCTGTTCAACTCATCCACGGGAGGCCGCAAGGATTGGAGGGTCGGCTCCCCGGCAGTCTTCATTGTAACAGGCGTGTTCGATCGCGTCAATAAGATCCCAGGTCAAGACTTAAGCAGGTTTGTTTACGTTGAAGCGGGAACCGCATCCGAAAACCTGCTCCTTGAGGTCGTATCTTTGGGCCTTGGTGCGACCTACACCGCCGGATTTGATGAGAACAAGACAAGAGAGTACCTGGAACTCGCCGACGGCGAAGATCCTATTGCAGTTATCCCGGTAGGAAGAAAGTAGAAAGATCGTAGAAAGAAAGCAGGAAGATCGTAGAAAGAAAGCAGGAAGATCGTAGAAAGAAAGCAGGAAGATCGTAGAAAGAAAGCAGGAAGATCGTAGAAAGAAAGC
>RPOO01000238.1 GCA_003857025.1 Methanothrix sp. | reverse complement strand
GGTCTTGGGAAAGGTCAGCTCCCCGGATGGCGCTTACGGCCATGCCTGGGTGGTATACCAGAATGAGGCAGGAGCCTGGTGCCTGCTGGAGTCCACGCTGGACACGGTTCCTGCGCAGCTTGCGCCCGCCGATCCGTTCACCCAGCCAGGCAATTCTTATCTCTACCAGCCCCAGTTCTGCCTGAATGCCGCGCATCTGTGGTCCATGACGCCGGTGAAGGCGCAGATCGCCGATTATCTGAAACTGCGCAATAAAGCAAAGAAGGCAAAGACGATGGCAGCCCGGACAATATTTTAAAATTTGGCTTAATTAATTTTTATCGCAGATACCGTTGCAGATATTGCGGCCCGCGCTGCGACTAGCGCTGCTACCAATGTTGCTACTAGTGTTTCTATTGGTGTTGCTGCCGATATCGTTGTTATTAATATTATTGCTGTCGATGCTGCCGTTTTCGATGCTATGGACATCGATGTTGTGGTCATTGATGTTGCTTTTATCGATGTTGTCTCGAATACTCTCCAGCATCTTTTCCATCTTTTTCCAATGGCTTCCTTTCCAATACAGCTTTCCGCAGCTTTCGCACTGCCACGTCGCCAACTCTTGGCAATCGACTTTCTGCAGCGGCCCGTTACATAAAGTGCATCGACGGGGATCAAGCTCCAGGGGGATGCCGAGCTTTTCTATCTCTTCCAGCTGTCCCTCGATCCGGAATGTCTTGATGAGGATGCAGTCGACGCCTGCCGCACGGCATTCTTCGGCCAGTCTCTTGTCTGCAGTAAGCAGCGTTCTATTTTCTGTCTTGGCTTTTTGCAGCAGCTCGCGGTCGGAGAAGCTTCTATTTGGAATTGCCACATCCTGGCCTATCAGCCGCAGCCACCTTCCCAGGCGCAGGAGCATCAAGTCCACGAGAAAGAATGCCATGTTTTCAAGCATCTCGCATCCGCAACTATTTATCGATTGACCTCGGACTCAAGAAGTCATGAAGAAGGCGATGAGCAACGTTGACGTCGCTGCCATGGTGGAAGAGCTGAAAGACAGAATCCTGGGCGGCTTCGTGGGCAAGGCCTACCAGCAGTCCTCGGACAAGATCTGGCTGGCTGTGCAGTCTCCTGCCGAAGGCCGGCTGGATCTGCTTTTGGAAGCGGGAAAGAGGGTTCACATCACAAAGGGCGATCGCCCCGCATCCAAAACGCCGCCGCAGTTTCCCACCATGCTCAGAGGTCACCTCTCCGGAGGCCGGGTCGTCGATATCCGGCAGCACGACTTCGACCGCGTCCTGGAGATCGCAGTGGAGCGGGGCGGAGGGTGCAACTATCTCATCGTCGAACTGTTTCCCAAGGGCAGCATGATTCTGCTCGATGAGAACCGGGCAATCTTGAGCATGCTGCGAAAGATGCTCTACCGGGGAAGCAGGATGGCCGCCGGTGAAACTTATCTTTATCACCCGGGGCAGCTTGATCCGAGGACCATTACCGAGCCGGAGCTGGCAAGCTGGCTTGCCGCCGCCGGTCAGGATCTGGTCCGCTCTATCGTGCGCGGCCTGAACATGGGCGGAACCTATGGCGAGGAGGTCTGCCTGCGAGCCAACGTAACAAAGAACAAGCCAGCAGCGGAGCTTGACTCGGAAGAGATCGCCAGGGTTCACCAGGCCCTGCATGATGTCTTCCTGGACCAGACCCTTGATCCTCATATCGTTCTGCAGGACGGTGAGCCTTTTGATGTGCTGTCCCGTCCCATCAAGATCTATGATGGTCTGGAGATGAAGCGCTATGCCACCTTCAGCGAGGCCCTTGATGCGTTCTTCGTGGAGAGGACGGTGTCGGTGGCTCGCCAGAACCCTCTGGATCACAGGATCGAGCTGCAGCGAAAGGCGGTGGCGGAGTTCGAGGCCCAGGAAAAAGCGCAAATCCATATGGGCGAGCAGGTCTACCAGATGTATGGCTCCGTAGAGCAACTGCTCCGTGTCGTGGCGGATGCCAGGAGCCGGGGCTTCTCCTACAATCAGATCTGGGATAAGGTCAGCTCCTCAGGCCTGCCCCAGGCCAAGACCATTCGCTCCATGGACGGCCAGGGCGAGATGAAGGTCGTCCTGGACGGCGTGGAGATGGAGCTGAACGCCGGTCTCACCGTTCCTCAGAATGCTCAGAGGTATTACGAAAAAGCCAAGGAGATGGCCCGAAAAGCTGCCGGTGCCAGGGGGGCACTGGTTATAACCGAGGAGCTTCGCGCCGGAAAGACCGAGCCCAAGAAGACCCGCACTCACCAGATCATGCGGCGCAGGAAACTCAAGTGGTTCGAGAGGTTCCGCTGGTTCAACTCGACGGACGGATTTCTCATCATCGGCGGACGGGATGCCGACAGCAATGAAGAGATCTACACCAAATACCTGGAGCGGCGTGACAAGGCGCTGCACACGGACGCACCCGGAGCGCCTCTCACGGTCATAAAGACGGAAGGCGAGGAGGTTCCTGAGAGCACCATTCAGGAGGCGGCCCAGTTTGCCCTGAGCTATTCATCCATCTGGAAGGCCGGGCTTGCTGCTGGCGACTGCTATCTGGTAAACGGCGATCAGGTCACCAAGACTCCGGAGCACGGCGAATTTTTGAAGAAGGGCGCTTTTGTCATTCGCGGCGAGCGCAGATACTTCAAAGACATGCCTGTGGGCCTGGCGATAGGAATTTCTGAGGGAACTCTGATAGGCGGGCCGGTTTCGGCGGTGCTTCCCAATGCGGATCCTGCCTTAGAGATCGAGCCGGGAGAGTTCAATGCCGAAGATCTGGCCAAGAGGATTTACCGCCAGTTCTCGGAGACTGAGGAGGATCGAGCTTACCTGAAGTCGATCGCGTCCGTAGATCAGATCATCCAGTTCCTGCCGCCCGGCGGGTCAAGGATAAAGGGAAGCGCGAGATAGGCGGAGCGAGATGAATCGAGCGACCCCAAAATGGAGCAATCCGAAAGCCGCCCTTTCCGGATTCATCTCCATGTATTCGTCTCCCATTTGGCGAGAATAAGGCTATCACGCTCCACCAAATCACAAATTTCCAATCACCGCATCAAGGATAAAGCACCGTTCCCTTGTAGAGCATTCTCACCACGCGCAGCGGATCGTTTTCGGTCGTGCAATTCTCATTGAAGATCATTGTCGCTCTTGTGGCCGAATTATACCGGCTCCATATCGGCAAATCCTTGATATTGGGGTTCCCTGTTCTGGCAAACGCAATCCAGGCGTCCTGCATATCGGCCAGCAGCCCTGCAGGCGGATGCGGTCCGAGGGCCATGGACGCAAAGCTGGTATTGAAGTTATGGAATACGAATGGCAGCTCCAGAGAATGAGGCGCGCCCAGAATGCCGAAGTCGTAGGGGGTTCTCCAATCAAATCGATACATCCAAACCGGAGCCCAGCGGCTTTGAGCTTCCGCCATGCGAATATGCGGCAGCCAGAAGGCGATATCCGTGGCCATAGCCAATGATGCATTGCCTGCATACGGTCCTGGATTCGTCTCTTTGTAGTAGGACTCGATCGCTGCCTGGTGGTTGCCGAAATTGGACTCGACGGAAGGGAACTTGCTCAGGAGTTCGTAGGGGCTCGCAAATTCCAGGCTCGGATCGTAGAGAAGCCAGTACCTTGCCTCATTTCTATTGGTGCCCTGCAGCAGAGAAATGTTCGCTGCTGCTCCTTTTGCCATCGCATCAATCGGCTTTTCAGCAATAATCACACCGTCTATTACCGGAGCGAAGAGCGTTTCTTCACCAACGCCTGATTCATTCATCAGCTCTGCCTGAGCTTCGATGATTCGGGATGCACTCAAACTTCGCAGAGCTTCAGGCGTATTGACTCCGGCAATTTCCATGTAACGGCGGGTCACATTTTCGGCAAATTCCGGGGAATGGCACAGATTGGGAGCGCCGCTCTCGGCAATGACCCTCTTGAAGAGTCCTTTTGCTCTTGGAATCGTCATCAGGGTTGTAGCACTGATGCTGCCTGCGGATTCGCCCATCAAAGTAACGTTGCCCGGATCCCCTCCGAAATGTTTGATGTTCTTTTGCACCCATTGCAGGGCAGCAATCTGGTCCAAAAGTCCCAGGTTGCCGCTGCCTGCATAATTTTCTCCGTAGTTGTCAAGATAGAGAAAACCGAGCGCTCCAAGTCGGTAATTAGCGGTGACTACAACCATATCCCCGCGACGAGAGAGAGCGGCACCGTCGTAGTCCGGATCAGCACCACCGCCTTCGACAAAGCCGCCTCCGTGGATGAAGAACAGAACAGGGCGCATCTTTTCGTCCGACCCGGGCGTCCAAACGTTCAAATTCAAGCAGTCCTCATCCTGGAATAGAGCAGAGCCCGCTTCCAGATCATCTATCGGCTGGAGCGACACAGGCCCGAAGCTGAATGCCGGGAAGATGTTATTCCAGGGAACCGGCTCTACAGGAGGCTGGAATCGAAGCGATCCTGCAGGCGCTCTAGCGTAGGGAATGCCCAAAAAAATTTCAAAACCACTCTCATCCCTCAAACCGGCAACTTTTCCGCGAGATGTGTCCACAATAACCTTTTGCAGAGCCGAGCTTTCGAAAATATCGCTGGAAAGATCTTGATTATGCTCAGAATATGTGTTATTTTCTATAAGATAATTCTCTCCAGACGGCAGGCTATTTCCCTGCGTTACGCCGCAAAAAAGGATGAGAAAAGCTGTTGATATGATCGCAAGATCTTTTAAATCAGAGGTCATATTTAGTCTCCATTATAGTTAACATCCTATACGTATTCTCCATCGCATCATTTTT
>RPOO01000237.1 GCA_003857025.1 Methanothrix sp. | reverse complement strand
GATTAAAAATGATTATATATAAAGATAGCAACAAAAACGTAATGCTCATGCCGGTTAGGTCCATCTGCCTAATTGCCGCCTTTATACATTGGTCTATTTCAGCCCAGATGTACTAGTGGTAGGCGTCCCATCCGACTGCAGACTTTAAGATGATCTTTGGGCGAAAGCTCTTCGTTATGCTCCCTGATCGTGCCCGGTCACTTGACCCAGTGCAGCACGTTTCGCACCACAGACCAGCGCGGCCCGGACTGGTCAATATTCTTGCCAAGTATCCAGTAATCATACTTCTTATCGAGGCTACCGTAATCCTTCTCCATCTTGAGCCAGTAGTTCAGAAGCATGAGATATGTATCGCTGCTGTTTTTTGCAATAGGATATCCATACATCACCTGGAAGGAATCATTGGGCTCAAATATGGCAACGTCATAAAAGGGATGCTGAAGAGTCATCGTATAGCCCTCCTCAGCCGTGGTGAATAGGGCGTCCGCTATTCCTCCCGCAAAGAAATCATCTATGCTGTCGATTCGCACAATCTCCGCCTCAGGAAACAGCTCAGGTGCAACTTCGATCAGTGCGGTATTATTGAGCACGGCAATTTTTAAACGGTGCATCTTTTGCACATTCTCCAGCTTCAAGAAATCCCTCTTTTGTTCGTCCAGAATCACGAAAGCCATATGCACAGATATGTATGGATCCGTGAAAATCATCTCGTTGAGCCTCTCCGAGGTTACCATAATCGAAGACATGACGATATCGCAGAGGTTCTGATTGAGCGACGACGCAATGGTGTCCCCGGTTATCGGAACAAACTCGATCCGGGAGACGTTGATGAAACCGGCAAGTTCATAGGCCATTTGCACATCGTATCCCACCAGTTCTCTTTTCCCGTTGAAGAATACAAAAGGAATGCAGTTGCTGTTGTAGCCGACTCTCAAGAAGCCTCGTTTCTTTATCTGCTGGATATTATCCATATTAACTGAGGATGGCTGGTCGAAAGGACGAACGTCATCCATTGATAGATAGACCTTGGAGCGGATATTATCGTTAGCCCTGTTGCCGTCGGAATCCAGAGGAAAGCTGATGTTGGTGATCAGATCGCTGCCGTGATAAGTATTGCCAAGCATCTGGGAAAATCCCATTCGCAGTCCAATGATCATGAGAAGAACTAACAGGAGTATGAATGCAGATGAGAAGATCACTCTCTTCCATTCCAGCCGGTATCTATTCGTGAGAAGGGCGATGCTGATAGTTGAAAATGAAAAAATGGACATGGAAGACAATGACGCGATGAAGCATTGCCGCAGAATTCCGGAGCTGATGTAGATGTTATATGCATCAGACGGAAGGTGCATCAGACTCAAGAGCGATATTACGGTAATCTTGGACGAACCAAAGAAGCTGGGGATGCCTACGATGATGAGCTGTATCTGCTCCGACAGGCTCAGTGGACTCTTATAAAGCCAGGCTATGAATAATATGAAAAGGAATGGCGCAAAAGCGCCTAGCAAGGGAAAAGTATAGGCGATAGGCACCAGGACTTTGCTGTAAGACTTTATTGCATCCTCCTTCGCGTCCTCTTCGATATGTTTCGCGCTGCAATCTCGTCGGTCACCCTGCCCATTTGGGGCGCAGTCACCCTGGTCGTTTGCAGGTCCTTTTGAAGATCCGTTTGCAGATCTGTTTGCTGATCCGTTTTCATTGCATGGCTCATGCTTCTCGATGCCGCATTCATTTTCTTCGCATTCAAACTCTTTCGAGAATAGTCCCCTCACGCTTTCAGTAATCAATGGCAGAGTAATGAATTCGCTGCCTGTTGAAAATCCGAGGATCATCGCCTTGGAGGCAGCAGAGACAATCTCACGGTAGCCGAAGGTCGTGATGCAGGTTATCAGAAGCGGTAGGACGACAAGACCCAGCAGTATGGACAATGCGGCCAGAGTTGTCAAAAAGACCTGAAGCTCCAAGAAGCCCTCAAAGGTCATGCTCCCGAAAGTCTCGGCTGTTATTATGAAAACGCCAAGTGGAAATGTCTTGGCCAGGAAGCCGGTAATGCGGGTCAGCGCCGATAAAAATATATTCAGTGAATTCACTATCGATTTGCTCTTTTCATCCATCATCAGAGCAAAGCCTAAGCACAGACAGAAGACCACAATGGCCGGCAAAAATCCTTCGGACAACGACCGAAAGGGATTCGATGGTATAAAAAGATCAACCATGTCGAGATCTTCCGTCTCGGCAAGGCTCTGAGCGCTGAAGAAAAATGCTTTCTCAATAGTCGGAAAAGCCATTTGCATAGAGAAATATATGCAAACGCCGATGGACCAGAATATAAGCAAGACCAGACCGGCCCTGGCAGCGATACTCCAGGCATCGTTTTTCTTCAAGCCTCCGATGCCCGCGATCAGGGATAGCACAACGGATGGAAGTATGGTTATCTGCCAGATCTTAATGAAGATATCACCGATGGGCTTCAAGCTGTTGCACAAATCCCCAAAGATCAAGCCGACTAGGATGCCGAAGATAAAACCCAGCAGTATCCAATGGGTCAAGCTCAATCGCGGCAATTTCAGTTAAAATCTCTCCCACAGCATCTGTCGACCGATTATTGGTCCGCGAGTCCATTTTCTACGACAGGGACTTCTCGTGGATCATTGATGGACGACTCATACGACACGTCCCATAATCTCATGCATTCTAAATATTTCAAGTTTGTCAAAGTACCAAAACTCGTCGAAGTCTCTCTTTCAAGCAGATGAACAATCAAAGGATAATGCTGATATTCTAAGAATGCCGTATGACGTGCAATTGGGTATTTGAGCAAAAACCCTATTCCGCAATGCTAAAAAAGATTGATCAGATATTGATCGGATTCAAGGGAGGATCGGTATGGACGAAGACATCAAGAAATTAGCCCAAAGCCTCAAGACCTTCACACCGCAAATGGTGGAGCCGCCCTATAGCGGATTTCCCACATTCTTCGCAGCGCCCTTTCAGGAAACGGCAAAAGATTTAGACATCGCGCTGGTCGGCGTGCCCTTCGATCTGGGTGTGACCAATCGCAGTGGCGCGCGCCACGGCCCGCGAGAGATTCGCAGCCAATCCCGCCTGGTGGGAATTTACAATCACCAGAGCCATATGACGCCCTTTGCAGCAAATCGCGTGGCGGATGTGGGTGACGTGCCGTTTCATACTGCCTACAACCTGGAAGATGCCCTTTCGGATATCGAGCAATTCTTTGCAGGAATCGCCTCAGCGAAGGCCGTTCCCATAACAGCAGGCGGCGACCACTCCATAACTTATCCCATCCTCAAAACCCTGGCACGCAAAGAGAAGATCGGCCTCATTCACTTCGATTCCCATTGCGACACATCTCCGCCGCTCCACGGCAGCGGCTTTCAGCATGGCTGCCCCATGCGAAATGCCGTGCAAGCAGGATTGGTTGACCCAGGCCGGTCCTTGCAGATAGGCATTCGCGGCACAGCGGAGTTGATCTGGCAGTTCTCCTATGACTGCGGCATGAGAGTGGTGCATATCGAAGAGTTCTATGAACTCGGCTGGAGAAAAATTCTATCCGAGACCCTGGACCGGGTGGGCGACGGGCCGGTTTACATCTCATTCGACATCGACTGCCTGGACCCGGCCTATGCTCCGGGAACGGGAACGCCGGTGGTCGGGGGCATGACATCCTTCGAGGCTCAGCAGATGCTGCGGGGGCTGAAAGGCCTGAACGTCATCGGCGGCGATGTGGTGGAAGTGGCGCCGCCCTTTGACCCGAGCGGCATCACGGCTCTTGCCGGAGCGACGATGATGTTCGAGATCCTGTGCCTGGCAGCGGACTCGCCTGCTCTGGCCGGAGACAGGAAGCTGGATGATCATCCATAAGCAGAAATATAAGCAGAAATGATATTCGTTTCAGAGTTCAGCAGGAAGCGACTGGTGAGAAATCAATGTCCAGTTCAATTTTTACCCGCATGGCATCATATAAATTTTTGCTTTTTCCTGCGTCTGTAACATCCTTTGCATTTGCGGCTTTTCCTGTGGCGATATATATCCTTAAGAACTCCCAAATTATTTTTAGGTCTCGCGGCATCTTGATGCACCTTGGCAGAGTGTGCACTCCTTTATTCATGGCAGCCCTGCATCCGCCGCCAGTCTCTACTCTGGAAGCGCATCTCAAATTGCAGAAAGCCACCGTCCGGAGAAGCACTTTTCCGATGTCGATCATGCACGGCGGGTCGGACACACTCCGAGAATACACGGCGGCAGCCATAGCAAAAGAAGACAAGTTCTCTATTGTCCCCTCCGACCACTTCGTCTTCAAATAGTTCAATATCCTTGGATTGATCTCAATCCTGGCCTGCTCTACAAGGTCGCGATAACCTCTGGCTGTGGGCGTCAGCAAGGTTAGATCAAATTCAAACTCCTTGCCGGTCGCTTGACTGTCTTTCAGCGTCCTAAAATGAGTTCCATATCTATCGGTATGGTCTTCCATTATGCTCCTATAAAAATTGGTGAGGTGATTGTAGTAATTATCTGCACTATTTTATGATGTTCACCATTGTGTATGAAGTTTCTTATGCACTTCCCCCGCCAATCATCTCCATTGATTCAATCTTCACGTCCGTATGTGTTTATTGTGAACTCCTCCCACGGCCTGAAGGCCGGGGCTTCCCTGCTGTTTCTTCATGGTAGTGGATCATCGCCCTCTGGCTCCTCGACCGTTTTGCGGGAATTTTCGGTTTCCCCTTCATCGTGGAAGTTTGGCGTATCCAGGGACAGTCCACT
>RPOO01000236.1 GCA_003857025.1 Methanothrix sp. | reverse complement strand
CCCTGCAAGGGCGGATCGAGCACGGGATCGGCGATGACCTGAATGCCCAAAGCTTCGGCTGATCGCAAATTCTCTTCCAGGCTGGCCTCGCCTGGGCCGGGAATTACCACTGCCGGAATTTTGGCGGCGGCAACTGCTTCGCCCACAACTTCCAGGTTCTGGCCGTTCAGGCTCAGGATCATGTCTGCTCCGGCATTCAGGCCCGCCAGAATCAGATCGGAGCGAACGGTATCCACGCTCACTGGAAGCTTTGTGACTCCTTTCGCGACACGCACCGCCTGGGCCGCATCTACGGCACAGGCATCGGGAGGAAGGCCGAGATCGATCATATCCGCTCCCTGCTCCTCATAGTAGCGAATCCTCTCAGCCAGTTGTTCGGATTCCAGGCGCGTGGCGTCCGCCACCTCAGATAGGACCTTCATCCGCGAGATGCCGCCGACCTTGATGCCTTTTATCTGCATGGCAGCCGTTGCCCCTTTTTCCAGCTCATCTGCCAGCGCGAGCGCGCCCAATCGCATCCGTTTTTCCAAAAGCACACAGGCGGGAACGGTTCGGGACAATTCGATCTCATCAAGGTGGTGCAGCACAAAACCAAGGTCAGCGGCGTGCTTCGGCCCCAAGCGTATCTTTGCGCCCAGTGCCTTTTCCGCTTCCCGGAAATCTGCAGTTATCGCTCCGGGAACGAGGATGAGGTCGTAGCCTTGGGGCGCAGCGGTGGCCAGCATCTGCGGCGTGATGAAGGCCGCCACGGCCACATCCAAAACCAGCACATCTGCGCCGCGGGCCGATGCCCTGACCAGATCCTGGGCCAGTCTTCCCGTGACTGCAAGGACTCTCATGAAGAGCGGATTATTCTTCCCAAGTCTAAAAAAGATTTGGCAACCGATCTCCCGGCTGCTCCGGCCCTTCTAAGCTTGTCTTTTTTATGCTTTTCTTTATGCTTGCCTATCTCGCGTCGCAGTACCTGACCTCATCCACATCTATTGAGAGGGGCGTGCCAGGCTCAAAGGAGGTGATCTTTCTCACCCGGCCCACGCCCACCAGCTGCAGCTGGGCCCTGGCCGCCTGCGCTTCGCTCTCCTCGTAGTAGTCCTGGTTGGATTGAACCGTTCGGTGGGTGATGATCTGCAGGGCTCGAATGGAGGCGATGAGGCCGCTTGTGCCGGGAACTATGTCCGGTGCACTTGCCTCCGTGAGAAAGATGCGATCTCCCGGCTGGATATTGAGCAGTGCAAAGAAGTTGTTCGGGCTGCGGATCTCCACGGTTCTGACCCTCGCCGCGAGCAGCTCTTTCATCACATGTCTTGCCAAACCCGTTAACGTTACGTAGATCATCTGGCATCACCCGTACATTGGGAATTCTTTGGGCATCTGCCGCTGCTGCTCTTCGGGAGAGGCAGCTTTCATCTGCTGGGCCAGTTGCGCCATCTGCACCTCGATCTGCTGAGCTTGCTCTGCCAGCTTATCCGTGCTGACGCCAAGGCCGTAGATTTTGTTCAGGGTCTCGACGGCAGCGATGGCCGCTCGCGGGTCCGGTTCAGCCGAGGCGGTCTCGCCGAGCAGGCAGATGGCGGGCAAATTACGGATGCGGCACTCGTTCATGATGCTGCCGGTGATTCCCGTTATCGTTCCCAGCTCGAAGACCTCGACTGTTCCCTTGATCCTATCAAGCAGTTCTTTCTTGCTGACGGCCCCAAAGACGCGATGCTCCTCACTCATCACGGTTATTCCAGCCAGGCAGACCATCTCTTTGGCATGTATGGACTCGGCCCAGGAGACGATCTCCCTGCCGATATCGTAGGATGCCAGAGGGTGCACCGGCACATCAGCGGTTAAAATCATGATGCCTTTGCTCGCTTCCTCGTAGATGCGAACCGGCATGTTCACGACGCCTCCCAAGAGCACTGCCAGCGGCGGGAAGAACTTGGAGCTCATGGCTCCGATGTAATCCATCTTCAGCTCATTAACAATATACTGACTGGCGATGTTGCCTACCAGGCCAATTCCAGGGAAACCCTCGATCAGGATGGGATCTTTGACCGATGGCTCCTTCTCAAGGATGACCTGAACAATGTCCTTGTCCATAAAGGAATTTAAGGCGTTAATCCGAGATAAGAGCATCGCTTCTCGAATCGTTCCGCCTCAGTAAATGTCGATGCCGTCCGTTTTTTCTTTTTTGCCGGCGCGATACTGTCAATCATGTTATAGTTTCTCATGTCATCGTTTCTTATGCTGCCGGTTTGTATGTTATAATGATGCAAAACGTTTATCAGCATCATAACCGAGAATGTCTCTTGTGCAAAGCAATGATACCCTGAAACAAATCATGGAGATCAAAACAGGGGATCAAATAGATGGAATCAAATCCTGGAAATCAAGTCCCTTGAATCGATCGATGGAATCAAATCATCGGATCAAGATGACAGGATGGCAGGACGACTTAAGGAAACCGGGAAATTTTTTTAAAAGATCTACCCGGCATGGCATCCTCTAGCCACAAAAAAAGAGACGCACGATCTTGGGGTCAAAATGTCGGAAAAAATGAGCAGTCTTATGGATCAAGCTCTTGCTTCAGGAAGAACCTACCTGATGGAGCATGAAAGCAAGGCCGTTTTGGAGTCTCTGGGAATTTCCACCACGGGCGCCGGATTGGCTGGATCTGAGGAAGAAGCGGTCAAGTTGTTCAAATCCCTTGGCTCTGCCGCAGTATTGAAGGTACTCTCGCCGCAGGTTGTCCACAAATCCGATGCCGGCGGAGTTGTGCTCAACCTGGGCGATGAGGCAGCCGTGCGCAAAGCCTATCGCGAGATTGTCGCCGCCTTCCGGGACAAAGAGTTGGCAGGCGTCTCCGTGCAGAAGATGGCAAAGCCCGGCCTTGAGGTCATCGTGGGCGTGGCCCAGGACGCCACCTTCGGGCCGATGCTGATGTTCGGCCTTGGCGGCGTATTTGTCGAGGCTCTAAAGGATGTCTCCTTCCGCTCCATTCCAGTATCTGAGTCGGATGCTCAGAGCATGATCGAAGAGATCAAAGGCTACGCCTTGCTGAAGGGTTACCGCGGCTCATCGGCGGATGTTGCTATGCTCAAACAATTGCTCCTAAAAATATCCGATTTTGTGGTAAAAAATCCGAATGTCTCGGAGATGGACCTGAATCCCGTCTTCCTCTATCCGAAAGGCTACACTGTTGTTGATGCACGAATTATTCTGGGTGAGCCCCGGCCCGTTCCCCCGGCGTCCGGAAAGCTCGACCTGCACGATCTCTTCTATCCTAATTCCGTGGCCGTCATCGGAGCCTCCGGCACGCCGGGAAAGCTGGGGTGGAATGTATTCTCCAATCTGGTCAGCCACAAATTCCTGGGCAAGCTCTATCCCATCAATCCCAAAGCCGACGAGATCCAGGGCATCAAAGCCTACCCCTGCATCAGCGCCGTTCCCGAGCCTGTGGACGTGGCCATCATCCTCGTCTCGGCAGGCGTGACGCCGGACGTGGTGGAAGAGTGCTGCAAGTGCGGCGTGCGCTACATCGTGGTCGAGTCGGCGGGCTTTGCGGAACTTGGCAGCGAGGGCAAGAAGATCGAGGTGGATATGAAGGCCATCGCCGACAAGTACGGCGTCCGCCTGCTCGGACCGAATTGCTCCGGCATCATCAATACTCACTGCAGCATGGTTCAGTCCATCGGCCTCGTGGATTCGCTTTGCAAAGGAAACATCGGCCTCGTCTCCCAGGCGGGCGTGTGCGCCGCGGGAATGCTCTGGGGGCTGCGCCACATCATGGACTTCGGCATCATCGCCACCATCGGCAACAAGCTGGACATCAATGAGACCGATATGCTTGAGACGGTCAGCAAGGACGAGAACATCAATGTCATCTGCATGTACCTGGAGTCCGTGAAAGGAGGGCGCAGGTTTATCGATGTGGCCAAGCAGGTTACTCTGGAAAAGCCCGTGGTAGTCCTCAAATCAGGGCGTACCGAGGCGGGCAAAAAGGCCGTAGCCTCGCACACGGCATCACTTGCAGGCAACGATCAGATCTTCAGCGCCGCCTTCCGCCAGTCCGGCATCATCCGGGCCCGCGACTACGAGCATATGTTCAATCTGACTCGCGCCATCTCCAAGCAGCCGTTCCCCGACCGAGAGGGCGTATTCATCATAACCTATGCCGGATCGCTGGGCGTCATCGCCGCCGATGCCATCACCGACAATGGCATGCGTTTATCTGAACTGGAGCCGCCCCTCAAAGAGCGTCTTAAGAAACTCCTGCCCGATTACGTCTGCGGCATGAATCCAGTGGACTACACCTTCAGCCAGGATGCCGATATCGTGAAGAGGACCATCGAAATCGGCGTGGACAGCGAAGATGTGGGCAGCTTCATCGTTGTTCTGCAGGCCGAGATCCTGGACAGCTATGTGGAAACCCTGAAGAGCATCAACTACAAGGGCAAGCCCATCATCGCCTGCGTGGCCGGAAAGGAGTTCGCTCTGCCAGATGTCATCAAGATGGAGAAAGCGGGCATTCCGGTGTTCTCGACCCCGGAAGAGGTGGCGGACGCTCTGGCCATCATGTACCGGCACCATGAGAGAGTAAAGAAGGCAAAGGCGAAATAGGGAATCGGCATCAATTGCTCAATTGGGCGCTCGATTCAACCGTGAGTTCGATTGCTCATGAGGTCAGGCTGTTGCCGAACCGGAATGGCGATGGCCGGACCCCTGCGTTTTTGCTGCTCGATTCCTTCTTTGGCATTAATGAGCAGTGGGCCGCGAATGCTATTTCGCAAATGCTGTTTTTCTCAT
>RPOO01000235.1 GCA_003857025.1 Methanothrix sp. | reverse complement strand
TATCCCCAGGCTCACATAGCCGTGCTTGTCGGGCAAGGATGTCTGGATGAGGGCCACATCTACCGGCAAAAGCTTGCTGCGGAAAAGGTCCGGGACGCGGGAGAGGAAGATGGGCGTGTAGTCGGCAGCTCCACGGTTCACGGAATTTCTGGTGCTGTCGCCCACAAAGAACGAATCGAGCCTGAAGTTCTCCTGGAACTTTTCATCGGTGTAGGGCGCGACGCCCAGCGTCCAGACGTGGATCAGCTCGGCATCGAAGAATGCCTTGGGATGGTTCTTGACATAGTCGACAAGCGACTGGACCAGATACTGCGGCTCGCCGCAGCCCGTGCCGATAAAGATGCGGTCGCCTGCATGGATGTGAGTGAAGACTTCTTCTTGCAGTGCAAACTTCTCTGGGTACATTTTGCGGAAATCTTCCAGGAGCTTCTTGTCTTTCATCTCGCTAGATCCTCTTATTTATGTTATTAAGAAGGTCTGAAGATATAGATTTTTCCGGAGACCTCGGACAGGCCCGGATGGTGCAGGAATGAGCTTCATTTTTTATATTTGAATTATCTAAAAAATATATAAAAAAAGGGTTCCCAGGCTTTTGCATTGCCCAGAACCAAGAGCCTCATCAGCTTTAGGCTTTGACGTCCGGGGCAGCAAAGGCGGCCTTGAGCTTGTCTTCCTGTTCCTGGGTGAGGGAGGTCTTCAGGATCTTTACGTTCTTGAACTTCTTCAGGTCATTTATCACCTTGTCTGGAGTGGCCTTCTCGATGAGCAGGAAGAGCGCGGAGTTTCCGGGCTGAATTGTGCTTCCCACTTGCTTTATGAACTCGTCGTCCACACCCACATCGGACAATTTACCGGCCAGCGCGCCTGATGCGGCTCCTATGATCAATCCAAGCCACGGCATCCAGAAGATGATTCCTATCAGGAGACCCCAGAAGGCTCCGCCGAGGGCACCGGCACCCACCAGGCTTACGGCCTGCTTTACCTGGACATGTCCATCCTGCTGTCTGACAACAACAGCTGCATCGCTGAGCGTGATGAGATGCTCCTTTTGCAGCCTGACCAATTCGTCTCTCATCTCTTCGGCACCCGTCTCGGTGTCAAGAGCAAGGACGACTAAATCGCTCATCTTTTCGTATCTCCTTGATCTATTTGCTAATTGGACCGCTCGATTATTGCGCCACCAACTTTTGCTTTTTCACAATTATTTATCATAGATGCGAACCATGAGCCGATAACTTCGAATCGGTGTCAGGAAATTTCGCACAATTTTTTTGTAAAAGTTATAGCTCTCTCAAGCATTTTAAATTTTTGGATATGAGCTATGCCTTTGTGCCGTTTTATGAGCGCGCCGCTCTATGGGCCGGGAGCCTTGAGTATCACTTGTGATACGGCTCGTGGTGCATGATCCTGAAGCTGCGAAAGATCTGCTCCAGCAGGATAACGCGCATCAGCTGATGGGGAAATGTCATTCGGGAAAAGGATAAAACCAGATCCGCCCTTTGCAGAACGGACGGCGCGAGCCCGAGCGGGCCGCCGATCACCCAGGCCGTCTCGCCCCGCCCTTCCAGAATCCTCGCCTCCAGCCATGCCGCCAATTCAGTCGAATCCAATGATCTGCCCTGCCGGTCCAGGACGACCACCGGGCCGCTGTGCTTCTTCAGCTTTTCCAAAATTGCAGCAGCCTCCTGGTCCATAGCCTTCTTTTCGTCCGCCAAAGAAGCATTATCGGGGATGCGCGCCTCGGCAACCTCCGTGGTTTCCATGCGAGCGTAAGGGCGCAGGCGGCGGGCGTATTCGAATGCTGCCTCCTGCCAGTGCTTTTCCCGAAGCTTTCCCACGGCGACGATTCTATGAATCATAAGACTCCCGGCAAACTTGCATTATCCTTCGCAAAATCCTTTGCTGGACCGTTAGCTGAAATTCAAAAAAAAGATGCGTGGCCCGCCATCCTTTTATTTGGATTTTCCGGGGTTGCTCTCGATCTTCTTCAAATCGCCCTGATTTGCCCCACTCAAATCAGCCAGGGCGAATTGGTCGCTGCTGGGCAAGACCATGAAGAACTCCGGGGTATAGTCGATCGCGATGCTTGCATTCTTCATTCGCAGATCGAGTAGATGCCCGCCTGCTTTTCTGTCGGCAGTCAGGAAATGGAAGTGGTAGCCTGCGACGTTCGATCCCGAAATATAGCTCGGGGACCAGAATCCGACGACGGTTCCGCTCTGGCTGTAAAACTGGAAGATGCTCTGGTTCTTGACCGCCGTGGTCAGATTCGGATACGGCTTGGACTGAGGCGGCACGCTCCTGGTCTTTACGTAGTCGAAGGTTCCATCAATTCGTATTGCATAGAATAGGTTCTCGCTCGGCATCTCGCTTAATAGTAAATTCTGCATCTGTGTCAGGTTGGCTGATTGGTTTAACGAGATCTTTTTGTCGGCATCAAAGAACGTTACATCCGCAAAAGGCGTGATCATGGAATCGTTCACCTGATATGCCACGCCATCAGTTTTCACCTGATAGAAGCGACCATCCAGTTCCACCATCTCGCCGTCAAGCCTGTTGAAGGTCCCCAGGCCGAAATCTCCGTGCTTCCCCAGCTCTTTGTAGGTCATCGATCCGTCGAAGACGCCGTTCATGAGCGCCGTAATGGTGGATGCCTGAAAGAGAGTGTCTCTTGATGCATTCTGTGCTGCATCCGTTGTCGTGTTTTGAGTTGCCTGTGGCGTGGCGGTTGCACAGCTATCCGGCAGGCTTAACGCCAATGCCAACAATACGGCTCCGAGCAAGAATTTATTATCCCATTTCATTTTATCCCTTGCTATTTATTATTTCTGTACTTCACGTATAATCCTATCGCAGTAATCAAGGTTACGAGAGAAATAGCATTTGCAGCTATGATGATATTGTTCTGGATATGCAAGCCATAAAGCAGCCAAAGGAAGACGCCGCTGAAGAACTGCAAAAGCATTACGATACTGATATCAGCCACCGACCTCGTCCGGTAGATCTTGAGGATTTGAGGCACGAAGCCGAACATGGTCAGAAGCGCTGCAACTGAACCGAGCAATTCCCATTCCCAAACTATCACAGTATGATAATTGTCTGCAGGTATATTTAGACATTTGCCAAGAATTTATTTCATGAATACTCGAAAAGTTAGAGTATCGTGCCGTCGGGCAACCAGTCTGCATGTCGATTGAGCCACCGTCTGTAGATCGAAATCAATGGACTGCAATCAATTGTTCGGAATCCTGGAAATGATGGGCTGCTACCATAACCAAGCAGCTTCAACCAGGCAGTTGCAGCCAATTGAGTCTGAAAAAAATGAGGCTGTAGGGTTCATTCCAGCAGCAACAGGCCGAATAGCTCCACCTTGGCCGCATAGTCCTTGAGCACTTTGGGGCTGTATCCCGCGTTCTTCAGGGTTTGGAAGACATCGATGCCGCAAGCCTCCATAGATGGGCGCATGGTATCCTTGTGCTTGCATTTGAGCAGGTCCAGCTCAAAGACCGCCTGGTCTTTCTTGAGCATCTCTTCGACGACGCAGCTCTCGCAGAGATTGCAGGGCATGGCGCTCATGCCGAAGGCTTTGTAGTATCCTGCCAAGAAGGCCGTCCTCTCCAGTTCAAAAATGGTTTTATGTAGCCTGGTTACCGACCCGCCCAAAGCGCGGCTGGCACCCTTGGCCTGGAGCTTCGGGTCCGTCTTGGCCTCGAAGCGGACTAGAGCCGCTTGCCGGTACTCGGATAGGACAGATTTCGTCTCCTGCGGCTTTGGCGCAAAGGGTGGGCAGCAGAGGTGGTTGCCGTAAGACTTGCAGCCATACTGACACTTCAGGCGTACCCAGTCGGCGACCACGACGATGTCCGTAGATATGGGCTTGAGGTCTTCATGAACGCTCTTCAATTCGGCAAGTAGGCTATCAAGTTCTTTGCTCATAATCGTCAACAACCCTAAAATCTGATGTAGATAATTTGTGCTGTTCGAAAATATATATTTGATGCCGGTTGGGATCATATTGAGCAGATGAACTCCGCCATCGGCTAAGAAATGTGAGTTTGTGCGCAACCCAGATATGATCGGCCGGCGCTCGTTGCCTTGGCATCGACTTTGCAGAAGAACGATGCATGACAATCCATTTTTTTAAGGTGCAAATGCAGCTTTCTTGAAGGATTTTTCCCTCATTAGTATTTGTTTGGCATTTATTTGATCCATCTTCGCGGTCACCAGGATGCAGAGATAGTTCGGATGTGCACTGCGCCCGTGTGCGCAAAGGCTGCCGCGTGCGCGCGCGAGCCGGGCGCGCGCGCACGCGGGCGCACACCGCGCTCGTGAGGCCCCGCCTTCGAGCACAGGCACGCCAAGAGATTGCATCATAAAAATCAAATACAAAGAACACTCAACTTTCTATAGAATGAAGCGGCTTATTGCATATGTCTCAGGCAACGTTCAGAAAGTGGGCTACAGAGGCAAAGTGGCCCAAACGGCATTAGCCCTCGGCTTGAAAGGCACTGTAGAGAACCTGTCGGATGGGAGAGTCAAGATAATCGCCGAAGGCGACGAGGACAAGCTTAGGTGGTTCGAAGAGGCCATTACCATAAAGAATACGCTGATTCGCGTAGACTCAGTAGAGAAAATCTATTCCCAAGCGAGCGGCGATGTAAGCGGATTTTATAAACTTGTGATAACAGGCGAGACGGATTCCCGTTTGGATCGAGGTGTTGAGGTCCTGAAGGATATACTTGTCGCAGTTAAGTACATGAATGAGAATCTCGGCGCTAAGATGGACAATCTTGGG
>RPOO01000234.1 GCA_003857025.1 Methanothrix sp. | reverse complement strand
TCCGAGAAGACATTGACCATGCAGCGCGCCTTTGCAGGGTCCTTGAGGCCTTTGGCAGCCGCAAGTGCCAGCGTTCCGGCGGTCTCGAGAGAGCGCGGGCAGAATATGTAGTGGACGATGAGATGGTCGAAGAGGTTTTCCAGATAGATCGGACCCTGGGCCAGAAGATCCTGATCGATGGTAAGCGCGTAGTTTTCGAAGGGATACTGGCCGCGGGTAGAGTTGGCAGCCGATGCTGTTGAAGCTGATCCGGTCGATCTTCCCAGGCGAGGCAAGGGAAGCTGGGGCCAGTGCCAGTTCTCGCGAGACCTCTGCCAGACGCTAGTCCAGTCCAAGGACGCCATCCGCCGCCTCCTGGCCGTAGCCTCTCGCCCGGATGGTGCCGCCCTTCCTGCGCCATCCGGCTCTCTTGCCCGCCTGGCCACGCACCACGATCTTGCCGCCGCTCATGAGAAGCCCCAGGTAGTCGCCCGCATCTCCGGCAATGCGCAGCCATCCGCCGCGCATCAGCCACCCGGCCCGCTCGCCGCAGCTCCCCCGCAAGACGATCCTGCCGCCATAGTTGCCTACGCCGAGATAGTTGCGAGCACCGCCTCGCAGAACTGCAAAGCCGCCGCGCATGTTTCGAAGAGCGTAATCCCTGCAGCTTTGCGCAACGATCCCGCCGCCGGACATCTCCTGACCCAGGTAGTCGCCAGCTGGGCCCTGCACAAAGATTTTGCCGCCGCTCATCCTCTCGCCCAGGTGATGGCCGGTCCCCTCCAGGATCAATGTACCATGCCGCAATTCCAGCCCGGCATAGTCGCGGGCGGCAAGCTTCAGGGGCACGGGGCTCGCGTCTGCGGCGATGCTGGAAAGATACCCCCAGAGCATTTGGTGAGACTTCTTGGGCTCCTGGGTGGGGGCCAGAAGCTGCATGATAAGCGTCCGGTCTCCCGGCACCAGCGCCTCCACATCGGAGCGCGAGGGCTTTGTTCCCACCCGCTCTGCCAGATCCTCCAGGCTGAAGACCATCTCGCCCCGGCGCGTCTCCAGGCGCTTGGCTCTCGTTCTGCCCTTGTAAGCATCATCCATGAAGCTTTTTAGCGACATCTCTTCTCCAGAACCATAGTCCGTTATCGCTTCCGCTATCTCGTGTGCAGCCTAAATTCGCTATCTCATCCGCTCCAGAGCGGGGATGAAATCCATCCGGGCGATAGGATCATCAAATGCCGAAAGCTCCTGAACGGCCTTGCCCGTATCAATCTCGCCATCCACCGCTTGCGAGAATAGGAGATTCATCTCCGATCGTTCATTCAAGGTGCGATTGATGCTTTTTTCCACCAGTTCCGAGACGAAGGCCAATTTCCTCGCTCCGTAGTAGGGCGGCCTCTCCAGAGCGGAGCGAACAGGCGTCAGCCGATGCCAGATCACATAAGGTGCCACCGCCCGCAAGACATCCACGTCTGCATCCCGGTTCAAGAGAAAGGCCAGTGCCCGGCAAAAGTCCCGCAGATCCTGCCGGACGCGGTCGGAGAGCCCTTCGTCAACCTGCCAGCAGAGGGACTCCGGGTTGTTGTAGTAGTGGCAGCCGGGACAGAGGCCGAGGCTTGGCCGCGCTCCGGAAAGCTGCGTCTTGTCATAGCCCGGGGCACGCTCGCAAAGAGTGAAATCGCGCAGCAGGCAGAGGATCGCCAGCTCCACCCGGCTGCTCAGACGGACACTTGCCACCAGGCCCGGCAGGGCATCGAACTCCTGGGGCGTGAAGCGAGGCAGCGACCTCGCCAACTCGCGAACGCTCTTCTCGCGTTCCGCCAGGGCCAGGCCTGCCAGGAAATCCGGCTGCTGGGCGGGCACGCAGACGGAGATGCGGTCAAGCAGCGCCTCATCCATGGGGTAGGTGGCTGAGAATTCCGGGTTCATGGTGGCAAAGTAGCAGGTGTCTCCCGGCTCGATGATCTGGCCAGCGTAACTGATCTTCCGCTTCTGCAGTATCTCCAGGAACAGGTTCTGCTTGCCGCTGGGAAAGCGGTTGATCTCGTTGATGAGCTTCCAGCGAGAACGGGCCCAGGGCGTCCAGAGCACGGATGTCTCCGAGCCCTCGCGGCTCCACTGCCTCGGATCGAGAAATCCTATGATCTTCTCCTCCGTCTGTTCCGGGTGGCCGGTCACCATCAGATTCTCCACCTCGTCCAGGTCCAGAGCAAGGAACGACGAGCCGAGCAGATTGACAAGCGTGGTCTTGTTCGCGCCCATGCCGCCGTAAAGCAGAACCGCTCGCCCGCGCAGGCAGGCATTGGCTAAAGGAAAGTAGAGTTGGGCATTGACATTCTCCTCGCCGACGGAGAGATCCTTCCTGCCCACATGCAGCCGGAGGTCTTCCAGCGATCGGATCAAGGCTGCGATCTTTTTGCGGGGATCTGGCATAATGAATCGGCTAAGCGTTCCGGATTATTTAAAGAAAGCGAATTGATGCTCGAACTGCGAACTATCTGAATTGGACTCGAATAGCCAACTACCATAGCCAACTACCCACAAAGCAGCAAGGAGCCGTATCTTTCCGCGTCTCGAAGAAATATTATGCCAAAAAAAAGCTAAAAAGTTTTGAGAATTTTTATAAATCTTTATTAATTTATTTTGTGTTTATCCACGCATGAACTTGTCCCAGCCCTGGTAGTGGGTCTTCAGGACAGAGCAGATATCTTCCATCATCACGAAGGGAATGCCGACCACAACGCTATCGTCGTCCAGGCCGGAATTGCGCGCTGAGCCGTCGCAGCCCAGGGATATATTTACTTCTCCTTTCAGGTAAGGCGATGCCGTGGCGTCCACGCAGAAGGACTGAATGCCTGCCGTGTTGAAGTTCGCCCTTCCGCCTTTCTTGAACATGACTGCCTGAACAATTCTCCTGGCTTGCAGCGGATTGCCTACAAAGATCACCACATCCGGATTCATGACCATCTTGTCCAGAGGAGCAACGTATGAGGCTACGATGCTGCCGGGGTCCAGGCGCGGCATGCTCGCGACGATCGTTGCGCCCACATCCTTCGTCTCGCATTTATGCAGCTTGTCGAAGTAAAGCGAGCCTGTGGCGATATTCTCGGGGCACTCCACTATTCCAATGCCCGACGCGCCTCCTTTGCATTGGTGGTAGTCGGCCCGTGCCAGAAAGCTCTCGCCCTTAAGTCTGGCAGTCTGAATCATGGAACAGTAGTGAAAGGGCTTCTCAATTGGATCGAGGTCTTTTGGGATCTCTTCTTCACTCTTGAACAGCCTTACACCCACGATATTGTCTCTGATTCCCAGGGACGACTTCAAAATATCCGACATATCTTCAAGATTCATCGCAAAACACCAAAGAATTCTTGGTTGAGATGGCATTTCTCATTTGCGCTCACTTTTGCGGCTTAATCGAAAAATAAACGATTGTTACTGAATGCCGCTGACTCCAGGCGGAATAATTTATAGTGGCTGGGCCCGATCGATGAAAAAAGGGGTTTTAGGCCCCTTCTGACTTGGGAAAACTGGATACGACATTCTCAGAGGCATCTTTGAGCGTTGCCGTGTCACCGCTGTTGTTCCAGACGGGCGAGTTCTTATTCCAAAAGAGGTCTTCCGCAGAATCCGTTCCCTGTCCGGTGTGCAGCTTTACCTTGGACCCGGCAGTCAGGGAAAAGGACTTGAATGTGTAGGTATGGTTTTGAGCGTCTTCCAGCGTCCAGCCGGTCAGATCTTCATCCACGCCGCCGTTATTGCTTATCTCCACCCATTCCTCATTCAGGTTCTCTTTCTCAGGCGTTGGAGCTATGAAATTGGCATTGCTGATGACAATTCCGGTTTCTGCGCTGCTGTCTTCTCCTTGGACCAATGCAGCCCCAAGAAACAGGGCTAAAAGTGCAAAGGTCAGCGTTCCGATTAATCTTATGCTATTCATTTCTTTTTTCACCTATTGCCATGGTACCTTTGCATAGTACCTGCATTACTGACCTGGCTTCAGAAATATAAATTTTTCCATAAGTTCGACTTGCCCTGAGTGAATGAGAACGATAGAAAAAGATAGAAAAATAGGAAAAATGAATAAGGTAAAAAATACAAAAAAATTGAGAAGATAGAACGCGCGAACTGTGCAAGAGATCTAAAATATTGCATAATCAATCTTCAAAATACTTCGCCAAAATATCTATGCGTAATAACTGATGAATAATTGATGAGCGTGACACTTGCGACAATTAAAGAAGCGGTAGAAAATCTTACCAAAACCTTCATATAGACGTTCAAACACCGGGTATCTCACTTTGATTCAATACCGCATTGGAGGTAAATGAATGGCAGGACAATTCGGTGGAACACCCGTACTCATTCTCAAGGAAGGCAGTCAGAGGACCGCTGGCCGCGAGGCACAGAAATCGAATATCATGGCAGCAAAGGCCGTTGCCGGTGCTGTCAGGACCACCCTTGGCCCCAAGGGCATGGATAAGATGCTTGTGGACACTATGGGTGATGTAGTGATCACCAACGATGGTGTCACCATTCTTAAAGAGATGGACATCGAGCATCCCGCTGCCAAGATGATGGTAGAGATCGCCAAGACCCAGGATGCCGAGGTCGGCGACGGCACAACCACCGCGGTAGTCTTAGCCGGTGAGCTGCTCAAGCAGGCAGAGGCCCTCCTGGATCAGGAGATCCATCCCACGGTCATCGCCGCAGGCTACAGAGCTGCAGCCGACAAGTCCCTGGAGATCCTGAAGACCATCGGCGTCAGCGTCTCCGTCAAGGACGAGGCACTCTTGAAGAAGATCGCCATCACCGCCATGACCGGCAAGGGCTCCGGCACCGCCCGCGACGATC
>RPOO01000233.1 GCA_003857025.1 Methanothrix sp. | reverse complement strand
GTCCTCCACCGATCCTTCACTTCTCCCCCGCCGAACTCTTCTTGATCAAATAGTATCCCACCGATAGCGAGAGTATGATCGCGGAAAGTCCGATCAATGCCAGATCGTCCGACTGTCCGTTCATCTCCATGATGATGACTTTCCTTGCCATAGCGATCATGGCCACCATGAACACCATCAAGACGTTTATCGATTTATCGGCCTTGAATGCCTTGAAGGTCTCCAGCAGCTCGACGCCGATGAGCACCAGAAACACGCCGCCGAATAGGCCCAGCAGCTCATCGATATCAAAAACGCCGAAAGGCGGAGTAGCGAGGCCGAGGAAAATGCTATAAACCAGATTGGCGGTAGCGATGAGCACCACGAAAGCCATGAGCCAGGTCAAGGCCGTGATAATCAATTTCTGAAATCTTTCAAGATCTATCGTGTGTCCCGTCTCCCATCCGCTAGTTGCGATCCTGTTTTTCGCAAAATTTCCCGTTAACCACTGATGTTTTTTGATATAAACCTATTTCCAATTCCCCCAGTCGTGCTGTCCCGATGAGGTCGGGTGAAAAGCTTATATCGGAGAAGATCAGACATGCTCAGAACTTAGGCAAATGACGATATGCTCATCGCCAAAATATAGAAATCGGAGGCACGATTCTTGATTAAGAGATACATGATCCTTCCCATGCTGCTTGTATTGCTGCTCTGTACCGGACTGGCTCCGGGCCAGAACGCCACCAACAATACCAGCACCAAGGAAAATACCACTACCAACGTCTCAGCGCCTGCTGCGAGCGCCGCTCTGCCTGCAGGTGAGACGAGCCCTGTAAATGATGGCACGAACAGTTCCGCGAGCGCGGGGAGCACAGGCAATGGCACGGTTGAAAATGCGACTTCAGCCGGCTCGACTCCCAACCTGAATTACATCTGGTCCGTAAGCGGCATCGAATCCGGCCAGATCACTATGTCCCTCAGCCAGGACGGCCAGGACCTCTTCGGCCAGGCCAAGTACGAGCCGGATAGCGGCCAGGCCTGGAACGCGGAGGTTGTGGGAACAGTCTCCGGCGACAAGGTGGACTTGACCTTGACATCTCAAAAGGAGAACGAGATGACCACCACCAAGATGTCTGGAACTTATGCCAATGAAGGCTTTGGCGGCAACTTCACTCAGGTGAGCGGCGGCAAGATGGTCGGCAAGGGCACTTTTAGCGCCATGTGGATCAACCCGGACACATCCAGCTACACTCCGGCAACCATCGAGCAGAAAAAGACCGAGACCACAGCATCGGCTGAGACTACAACCGCTGCAGCCCCCGAGACAACGGATTCGACCAATACAACTGCAAAGAAGTCAAGGTTCGTTGATGTTCGGGAATACAAGGATAAGATCGGCCCAGGCGGCGATCTGAGCGGCGTTCCACCCGGCATGGGCGGCGGATTCTAAGCACAAGATTTTTGAATAGCCAGCAAGTTCTATCTTTAACTTTTTTTCATTCTCAATCCAATTTCAGTTGAGCAGCCTCGAATGTATGTGATGACGTAACGATCTTTGGGATTTTATGATTATTGATTATGATTGTGAAAATTAGAAGCAATTTTGAACAGCTAATATGATTAGAAAAATTGCATTCATAATTCAAATGAAAAGTCATGCAGAAAGGATTTCTTATGGGACTATCCTCCTGCATATTCCTGCATTATTTTTGGGAACTAGACAAGTGCTATTTGATCAGAACATGCACATGATAAAGACCGAGACATTATGGTATCTGTAGCTACATTTCGCATGACCCAAGCCTTCTGGTAGGACGGGTTGATCTGGGTGGCTTTCTTGTATGCCTGGGCTGCCGTATAGGTGCTTCCCTTGAAGTCGTAGATGACGCCCATATTGTACCAGGCCTCTGCGTATGAATCATTGAGCGCTACTGCATTGTTGAACGCAGTCAGGGCTTCGTCATATCTGCCCAGGAGACCGAGATCGATGCCCTTGTTGTTCCAGGCTTCGAAATCATTGGGATCGAGCTGCAGCGCCTTCTCATAAGCATTCAAAGACTCTTCATACTTATCCATGTTATAAAGGGACAGCCCCTGTTGGAACCAGTAAAGAGAGGTATCAGAGGAATTAGTGCTCTGCCCAAGGGCAGGCGATGTGAAAGCCATTGCTAGTGTCAGCGTGATTAAAGCTAAGGAGACTTGAGAGGATTTCAAATTCGTTATTCTTCCCTCCTTAGCTTATTTATACGGCAACATACCATAATAAAGCTTCTGCACGGGCCCGGCAAAAAAAAGTGAGCAATCTATCGAATTGCACAAAGGGCGGCCTCATTATCCGGTCTACAGTAGAAAATATAAAATATGTGCAATCGTCCGCGCCATAACGCTGCTCATTGATTTTCATAAGAATTTATTATTTCATCAAACGCCCTAATCACCTCATCCATCTCCTCTTTTGAGAGGCCGAAGGTGCTCAGCTTGAACTGGCGCGTCAGGCCCGGTTTGATGCCGCTGATGCCGCGCTCCTTCAGGTCGCGATAGAGGAAGTACCTTCCCTTCTTGGCTTTCTGCGAAATCTCAAAGAGGTTCTCGGCCAGGAAGAACATGAGATCATGATTGTGGGGCCGGTCGCCCAGCTGCTTCATGCCCAGCTTCTCCATCTCAGCCGAAAAGGCACGGGCCTTCTCCACCTCTTCCGGCCAGTGGCGGATACGCTCCACGACCGCCGGAAACGAGGCCATTAAAGTTAGGAGCGGCGCGCCGCGCACAGTGCAGCCTAAAAGCTCGACCTCCTTGTTCTTCTTGGTGGGCGAGAGGCGAAATATTGTCTTGGCATACTCCTCCGACGCTCCCAAAAGCCCGACAGGTCCCGAAGCCGCCATGGACTTGTGGCCGCTGGCGACGATGATGTCCGCCCCAAGCTCGCGAGCATTTACGGGCATCCTGCCCACAGAATAGGCCCCGTTCAAGAGCAGGGGCACGCCATAGTCGTGACAGGCACCCGATATCGCTCCGGCATCGGCCAGGTTGCCGTAGTTTCCATCCGGATAGGTTAGAACGGCCATGCTCACGTTTCCCTTGTGCTCATAGGCTCTCTCGATGGCCTGAACATATCCTTCCGCAGTGATGGCATAGTCCGGCTCCTTGCTGGATGGCACGTATTCGATCTTCAGCCCCGCTCTCTCCGCCGCGAGGACTGTGGTGTAGTGAGCATTCCCGTCCATGACGACCCAGTCGCCTTTCTCGCAGAGGGCGTGCATGGCCGCGAACTTGCTCTCGCGCGCGCCGTGGGTGACGCGCACCTCATCCGTGCCCAGGAACTCCGGCAGGACGGCGTGCACGAACTCCTCCACAGGCGGATTCGTGATGCGGTCGAGCATCCCGGCGCAAAAATCGCAAATCGAGTATCCGTCGCCCCATTCCAACAGCGCTTCCCTGGCGGCGGGCGTCAGTATGCCGCCCCGCTGCAGCGGATCGATGTTGATCTTGGCGATATCTCTCTTCAGGCAGGTAAACTTCTCAAGATTGTCCGGCATTCAAATTTTACTTAGCGTCGCTCATGCAGTATAATTCTTTTCCGGCAAATTGTCTCCGGATTATCTCCGGCAAAATTGTGATGGCGTATTGCATTGCATCCTATCATCCATCTTCTCTTTGCCGCCGTCATCCCAAAAAGGCCAAATATTCACTGGGAGAACAGTATTGTCGAATGGCTCTGGTGATAGGTCATCGCGGGGCAATGGCTCTCGCTGCGGAAAATACCCTGGAAGGCATCCGCGCTGCAGCTCGCTGCAAGGCGGACAAGGTCGAGGTCGATGTGCGCCTTTCCAGCGATGGCACCCTCTTTTTGATGCACGATGAGACGGTAGACCGCACATGCGACGGCTCGGGAAAGGTAGAGGATTTGAGCCGGGAGGAACTGTCGGCCATGCGTGTGTTGGACGGCCAGAAGATTCCGACTCTGGAAGAAGCCCTCGCCGCTGCAAAGGAGCTGGGAATAGAAATGGTGGTGGAGATGAAAGAAGAAGGCCTGGAGAGCCTGGTCGCGGAGGCTCTGAAGGGCAGCACGTCCATGGTGACATCCTTTTACCATTCCAGCCTGCGCGAGATCAAGGAGCTTTCTGATCTTCAGACAGGAATCATCATCTCCTCGCTTCCCGTTAAGCCGACAGAGCTGGCGCGGTGGGCCGGAGCGGATGCAGTCTTTCCCAAAAGAGTCAATCCCAGGCTCTTCAAAGATGCACACAGGCTCGGAATGAAGGTATTTCCCTGGACCATAAACAGCAAAGAAGAGGCAGCGTGGCTGGTCAGGCTCGGCGCAGACGGCCTGGTGACCGATGACCCGTGCAGGATCCGAGAAGAGGCAGACCTTCCGGCGCGAGCCACCGGCAAAAACAACTGCGAATACTATCCCTGCCATCACTTCCAGGGGCAGGATTGCACCCACTGCTTCTGTCCCCTCTATCCCTGCAAGGACGCGAGCATTGGCAGATATGTGAAGACCAAACGGGGAAAGCGAGTCTGGACCTGCATCGACTGCCGGCTTGTGCATGAACCAAAAGCGGCAAAATACCTCACAGATCACCCGGAAGCGACAACAGCAGAACTAAAAGCTATATAAATTATGAGAATTTGCGGAATTCTTTAAAATTATTATTTATTACATAAAACTACCCGAGCGACGGAAACCTTTATGGATACCTGAAGGCTAATGCAAAAGCCATGAGACATATTATCCTTGCATTAATTGCCTTAGTGGCTCTCTGCGGGTTTATTCCTGCCATCATGGCAGAGCCTGCAGCTCCGGTTCGTTTATCCGAGCAGTCTGCAGATACGGCCAGTGCCGCAGAAAATT
>RPOO01000232.1 GCA_003857025.1 Methanothrix sp. | reverse complement strand
TGTTAAAAGAGATTCACTGTGTAGTGGTCAGCCCCAAACGAGAGTCGGACTTCAACCTGGATTATTGGAGCGGAAAAGAGAACGTTCACTTCAAGTTTGTCATCGGCAAAGAGCATTGGTGCTGGTCGCCGTCCCAGCTGGAGGAGCTGATTTGCGCGCTGCCAAGAAAGCGCGTCTGGATCATGGCTTTCGGTACCGACCAGACTCTGTTGCAGGCAAATGAGGCATGGGACTTCGCCCTTCGCTTGCAGGTCAACTACTCGGATCGACTGCACATCCGGCTTAAAAAGAGATGAAATCGTTTGGATTGAATTCTCAGGACTTCAGCTTTTCTAGTTGCTCAGTTGCACCTCAAGGCGATCCCTGGATTTAAATTAGAAGGTCTGCACCAGCCGCGCAGGAGGCATGATCTCTCGATACGAACGATTCAATCGAGGCGGTGAAACCTAAGCGATGCATTTGGAGCGAAGCGATCGATCTTATGCAAATTCAGGATCTCGATAGTCGCGGCAAATGCAGGACCGGGCCGTTCATGGACGGCAGGACGCTCGCAGCCACAGCCAGGATGGGACCCATGATCAGGCCGGAGCCGGACAACAATGCGATGGTTCCGATAACACCTATGAGAACCCTCTGCAAGATTCCCGCCTCGCCTCTGGCCAAACGAATTGCCGCAACGCCGAGAAGGGCGTGGAATGCCGCCAATGCCAGCGAAACATAAACCTCCGGACCGAAAGGCGCACGGGTGAGGTTAAAGACCATTTGATTGAGGATCGAGGCGCTTGTCGCCAGGAAAAGAAATGCCGCCAGGGTTCCGGCAAAACTGTAAGCAGTCCGCCTGGAGCTTCGCCAGAAGACCAGTATGCCGACGATCTCTGCCACCAGATAAGGAATCAGGATCAACGCAGGGCTTTGGCCGGACCAAAGATAAACGGAAATGAGCTTTAGCGGCAGGCCGATCCGCTCCATGAAGCCGAACTCTTCGCGATAGCCCACGGCCAGGCCATAGTGGCCGGGAGTGGCATTGTTGAAGACTGCCGCGTAGTATCTGCCGTCCTCGGGCGCGGAAAGATTGATCTCTGCCAACTGGATGAAGCTGCTGGGTCCAAATGGCTCATAGGTAGCGTTCCGGACGTTCTCGCCGGCCAATACCAGGATTCCGTAGTTCTCTGGAAGCTCAGCTACTGGAAGTGAATCTGGAATGGAAACGCGACCATCATGCGTTGTTTGGCCACCAGATTTTATTCCGGGTCCGATGAGTGCCATGCTCGGGCAGAAGTCTCTCTCGGCAGGATTGGCGGATTTGATCATTGAGAGGTAAATCCGCGCCCCCTTTTGCACATCGAAGCAGCAATATTCGGTCTGGTTGGGAGAAAGGAAGCCGTAAACAGCCCAGGATTTTCCCGGATCGGAAATATAAGCAGCAGAAGAGATATTCTCGTTGCCTTCTGCAATGATCGGCACGTGGCCTGAGGCTGAACAAGATAATATGAGCAATGCTAGCAATGCAATCGTGCAGCGAATGAACAAAACAGCCTGAGAAGACGATAATGCATCCGGGTTAGCTACGTGCGGCTTCACACTAAATAATTAGAATTTCATTCGGTATTCAATATTTCGGCCAAAGCGAAAGGATTTTCTTTTGACTGGTCATATAAGAATATCATTTAAGGAGTGGAGGTTGAACAATGATTATCGAAAAGAATACAGGAAAAATAGGAAAAGGACTGTTGTGTCTTTTATTCTCATCAGTTCTTTGTATCGCTTTGTCTTGCGGTTTGTCGGGCGCTCAAAATGATGGGGCTGCAAACCTGAGTGTGACGGATGCAGCGGGCGGCCTTGGACTTTCCAGCTTCTCCGCGGCGCTGGAGAGCGCAGGAATGACGAATGCTCTGAACAACCAGGGGATTCTTCTCATCGGCAGCGGCTCTTACGCCATATTTGCACCCAGCGATGAAGCCTTTGCCGGTGTTACTGGGCTGGATATGAACAGCGTTATGGAAAACCAGACAGAGCTGAAGAATATTTTGGGCTATCACATCGTCTGGAATAGCGATCCAATCGAAGACCTCTCCGAAGAAGCATCATTGCGGACGATAGAAGGCGAGAACCTGACCCTGGACAATTCCGAGGGCCTGAAGGTGAATGGAGCCAATGTCACCAAGACAGCAAAATACGGCAGCGGAACTATCTACGTCATCGACCGAGTGCTGATCCCCAAGAAGAGCACAAGCCGGGGCGTCGTAGTGGCGGCAAATGAACTCGGCGCCAAGAAGTTCGCATCTGCGCTCAAAGCCGCAGGACTGGAAGAGACTCTCAACGGCCAGGGACCGGCGGGAATTGGAACTTTGTCCGAGGGACCGTTCACCGTCTTCGCCCCCAGCGATGCCGCATTTGACAAGGCCAAGGCAGCTCTTGATTCCATTGCTAAAAAGGACGCTGGGACCAGGACACTCCTGAGCTACCATGTACTCGATGCCAACTCTCTCATGAACATGACCGACTTCAACTCCGTCAAGACTCTATCAGGAGATTCGCTGGCGGTTGATGCCGCAGCAGGCATTGTGGGAGGAGCAAAAGCGCAAAAGTCCGCAAGATACGACAACGGCATCATTTACATCATCGATCAGGTGCTAGTTCCCATCAGGCTAAGCATGTAGAATTGAGCATAAAAGAATCGGTTAAGAATATCGCTCGTTAGAAGAAAGAAGATTGCGGGGAGGAATGGACAGGGAGAGCTGCCCATTTCTATCCTGCAAGTTTCATTCTTAGTTTAATTTATCTTTTTTTATTTCAATATCGATGGCACTTTTCGGTCCTGGATTAATATAAGCTATCAGTATCCAAGAGTATCCAAGATTTTTCAGTATCCAAGATGATTCTGCCTTATGATCAAATTCATCGCATCGCTCTTGGCAGCTTGAGCATCATACTTAGGAGGCGGACCTACCGGACGAAGCTTTCGACCCCAAGAGTTCAAGTCGTCTGTCGTGTTATTGGTTCCATTTCCGCTTGAAGTCTCGTTGGTCAGGTTCTTGAATAGATCGGTCCCGTCCGCGCCTTCGAGATGCTTGGCAGTTGCCGCGAGGGAGAGATTGACCATAGTGTTATTGGAATTAGTTATGGTCGTAGAATTGTTGGTCAGGCCTTGCAGCAGCGATGTGCCGCCGCTGCCGCCGAGCTGGACAGCCGACTCGCTGTGGGCAAAAACTGTGATGAACAGCAATGCGCAGAGGATCGATATTACTCGCTTTATAACCATTCCCCAATGCCGCTTTCTCGGCAGGGTTTAAAAATGCTGTGATTGAATTAGATTTGAATTTAAGTAATTAGATTAATAATTATATCTATATTTAACTTAATAACCGAACCAATAAATTATCAATTTTAAATAAAAAGATCGCAGCAGCACTATGCAGGACGAATCAGTAACTCAGGCGCTATTGAGCCGCGCTTGCCATCGCCTGAAACATTTAATGCATCCCGCATTCAGAATGCTGTGCAGCAATCTCAATTATTCATCTCAATTCTTCAAGCTCAATAATTCTCGCCCGATAGCTCGAAATAGGCCTGAGCGTGCTTGCAGGCCGGGCACTCTGCCGGAGACTCTGCGCCCTCATGCAGGTATCCGCAATTGCGGCACCTCCAGACCACTTTCCCGCCCCGCTTGAAGACAATTCCCTGCTCGATGTTCTTATGGAGAGCGAGATAGCGGGCCTCGTGCCCCTTTTCGGCGACAGCGATGCAGCGCAGCGTACCTGCAATCTCGGGGAAGCCTTCCTTTTCAGCGACGTTTGCAAATCCCGGATACATCTTGGAATGCTCATAATTCTCGCCGGCTGCTGCCGCCAAGAGATTGGCCTTGGTCTCTCCGATAACTCCGCTAGGGTACGCTGCAGTTATCTCTACCTCTCCGCCTTCCAGCAGCTTGAAGAGAACCTTTGCATGCTCTTTCTCGTTGTCGGCAGTTTCGAGGAATATGGCCGCCATCTGCTCATACCCCTCTTTCTTTGCCTGAGAGGCGAAATACGAATATCTGTTCCTGGCCTGCGATTCCCCGGCAAATGCCGTTAGCAGATTCTTCTCGGTCTGTGTACCTTTGAGGCTCTTCATTTCCGCTTCTCCAATATTTTTTATAGCTGATTTTTATTTTTCAGTTTCTAGTTTTTTGCATTCGCGGGAATTTCTCGCGTTTGCTTTCTTGCGTTGTTCCCTTAACTTGGGTTTTTTCTTATTGGCTTCCAATTCATTTATCGTTTCCGCCCAAATCAAAAGCTCTTGCGAGACTTGCAAAAAATTCGTTCTATGCGGTACATGGATTTAATGGCAATAGATTTCGTAGAGATCCTAATATGAGGATTTTATGAATACACCAATGCGGACTATATCACCCAAGCTCACTTCTGATCCGGCGGCCCCGACTAAGCGAGCATGCCAACCCACGAGCGGCCACCCGGCCTGCATGCATGGACCGCACGAGAGCTGACGAGCGGGAATCCCGCTGCCCCGGAGATGCCACCGAGCAAGGCCCGGCCAGCCTGCTCGATCATGTGAATCGCTTTCGACCGGATTACCGGCAGGCATCCACGCT
Organism: Methanothrix sp.; assembly: GCA_003857025.1. Classification (GTDB taxonomy): domain Archaea; phylum Halobacteriota; class Methanosarcinia; order Methanotrichales; family Methanotrichaceae; genus Methanothrix. The sequence continues at coordinate 293 of RPOO01000232.1, read as the reverse complement.
CCCTAAGCAGCATAAAATCCAAGATCCCGCCTGCGGATGAACGGCTCTACAAGTGGCCACCAGGCGAGCACGCGCGACCGCACGAACGCCACGAGAGCTTCCTGCGAGATTAATCCACATATTTTTGAAAAAAGTGACTATAAGATATTTGCCAACTCGCCGATAGAATGAGACAAAAAAATTGATTTAGAGATAGTCTTCGACCGATTTGCGCTGCTGTTTGCCAACCTCTGCTTTAGAATATGCGGCTTGTGCCTTGGCCGTGTCATGCCGCTTTGTATAGACATCGCCTA